>NZ_LAJY01000281.1 GCF_000963705.1 Elstera litoralis
CTATCGTTTCATGGACAAGGGTCATGGAAGATCGTCCTTCTCGGATTGAATAAGCCGTTCAAGTCGATGAAGACGGCGGTTCCACAGCGCCTGACGGTCTGTAAGCCAGCCCTCCAGGTCCGCCATAGCGGCATGATTGAGGTGACAGATGCGAACGCGCCCCACCTTTTCGGTGGTGATGAGACCTGCCCGCTCCAGAATGCCGAGATGCTTGGTAAAAGCCGACAACACCATCGGATGCGCTTTGGCAAGATCACTAACAGTCTGCGATCCGCCAGAGAGACGCTCCACCACAGCAAGCCGGGTTGCGTCGCCCAAGGCATTAAACCGCGCGGAAAGATAGTTCTCCATAAAGAGAAGTTATGATTCTTGCCGGGCCTCGGTCAATCAGAAACTTCTCTGAATAGAGAAGTTTTACGTCAAGTTTGAGAAAGACTGCGCACCAAAATAGGTTTGCTTCTAGATGGCGTGGAGAGCGGACTACGGCGGGGTTTCTCCCAGCCAACCACACTACGCCGCAACCTCCCGCAACGCCCGCACCGGGGGCTGTTCGCGCTGCATCGCGACCCAAAGATCGTAATTCGCCTGAAGCGTGACCCAGAAGCGCGCGGTGCTCACACCCGCCTTTTCCAAGCGAATCGCCAAATCCGCACTAATCCCAGCCTTGCCATTCAGCACGCGCGAGAGCACGACCCGCGACAGGGACAGTCGACCAGCCGCTTCCGTGACCGACAGGTTGAGCGGCGCAAACACGGTTTCCTTCAAGATTTCGCCGGGATGGGGATGGGTGTGCATCATGGTCATCCTAAACCCCCTCCGGCACCCCCGCCGCCGCCAGCGCCGCGCTTTGCCGGGCCGCGAGCGCGTCCGCGTCGAAATCGGCGGCGAGATCGTGGAACAGCTCGTACCAGTTGATCTGCGCCTGCAAGTGCGTGAAGACCGAGCCCAGGCCAATTGCGGCGCGGTCCATAAACACGAATTCGCGCGGCGGCTTCACCCCGCCCAGGCGGCGCAGTTCGGCGTGGACCTTCGAGGCGACTTCCTTGCCGTATTCGGTGCCCCCTGCCTCTTGGATGAGCCGGGTGCGGTTTTCCAAAATCGGGCCGTAGAGGAAGCTCGCCCATTGGTTCAACACGTCGACCAACTCGGTCGAGAGATTGGTGAAGCCCCAGGTTTCGTAAGCCGCAATCGCGCGGTCGCGGTCGCCGGTATCGAGCGCGTGATACAGCTCGATCACGCCATTCACGAAGCGGGGCTGGAACACGCGGATACAGCCGAAATCGAGCAGGTTGATGCCATCATCGGCGCGGGCGGCGTAGTTGCCGGGGTGTGGGTCGCCGTGGATGATGCCGTAGCGGTAGAAGGGCACGTACCAAGCGCGGAAAAGGTTATACGCGAGGCGATTGCGCTGTTCTAACGGCGCATCCTTCAGCGACAGCAGCGGCACACCGTCGAGCCAGGTCATCGTCAGCAGGCGATTGGTCGAAAGCTCATCAATGGGTTCGGGCACCGAAACCCCCGCCTCCCCGGCCAGAATCTCCCGATACAGGTGGATATGGCGGCGCTCGCGGTCGTAATCCAACTCCTCGCGCAGCCGGTCGCCGATTTCGAGATGAATATCGCCGGTCGAAATGGCTTTATCGGCCCGCTCATAGAGCGAGAGCAGCAGCTTCAACTGCTTCAGGTCCGCTTCCACGGCGGACGCCATGTCGGGATATTGCAGCTTCACCGCCACCGCGCGGCCATCGTGCAGCTTGGCCTTATGGACTTGGCCCAAGGAGGCCGCAGCGGCCGCTTCCTGCCCAAACTCGGCGAAGCGGCTTTGCCAGCCCGGCCCGAGCTCCCCCTGCATGCGGCGCTTCACGAAGGGCCAGCCCATTGCGGGCGCGTCGGACTGAAGCTGACGCAGTTCGCGCGCATATTCTTCCGGCAACACATCGGGCAGCACGGCGATCAACTGCCCCACCTTCATCAGCGGGCCTTTGATGCCCCCCAGAATTGCGGTGAGTTCGGCGGCATGCTTATCGCGATCGATGCCGATACCGAGGAACCGTTCGCCCGCGAGCCGCGCCGCGACGCCGCTCATCTTCGTAGTGACGGTGGCGTAGCGGCGCATACGCCCGCCGAAGCTGTTTTCCTCAGACATGGGTCGGCAGCCCTTCTAGCTCATCAATGAAGTCGGCGATCATTTGCAGGCCACGATCCCAGAACGCCGGGTCGCGCGCGTCCAGCCCAAAGGGGGCCAGCAGCGCCGAATGATGCTGGGAGCCCCCCGCCTTCAGCAGGGTCAGATAGCGCTCGGCGAACCCCTCCTCCGCCTTGGCATAAACGGCATAGAGCGAGTTCACCAAGCAATCGCCATAGGCATAGGCGTAGACATAGAAGGGCGAATGGATGAAGTGTGGAATATAGGCCCAGAAATTCTTATAGCTGTCGTCAAACCGCACTGCGTCGCCCAGGCAATCGCGCTGAGTTTTCAGCCAGATTTCCGCGAGATCCTCGGGCAGCAACTCGCCGTCGCGGCGGCGATCATGCACCGCCTCTTCAAACGAATGCAGCGCGATTTGCCGAACCACCGTGTTCAGCATGTCCTCGACCTTGGAGGCCAGCAGGAAGCGCCGCTGCGCCGGGTCTTTTTTCTTTTTCCGCCGCCAGCAAGGCCCGAAAAGTGAGCATTTCGCCGAAGACCGAGGCGGTTTCGGCCAGGGTCAAGGGCGTGTCGGCCAGCAGGTGCCCCTGTTCCTTGCCCGCCAGCACCTGATGAACCCCGTGGCCGAGTTCGTGCGCCAGCGTCATCACATCGCGCACTTTGCCCTGATAATTCACCAGCAGATAGGGATGGGCCGAGGGCACCGTGGGGTGGGCGAAAGCCCCAGGGGCTTTGCCGGGCCGCAGGGGCGCGTCGATCCAGGGTTTCTCGAAGAATTGTTCGGCGACCTTGCCGAGATCGGGCGAAAACTTAGTGTAGGCCGACAGCACGGTTTGCGTGGCCTCACTCCAGGGAATCTGCCGATCCGGCGCGCCCGGGAGCGGGGCGTTGCGGTCCCAGGCTTCGAGGTGCGGCAGGCCCAGCCACCCGGCTTTCAGCTTATAATAGCGATGGGCGAGGCGCGGATAGGCGGCGCGCACCGCCGAAATCAGCGCTGCCACCACCTCGTCTTCGACGCGGTTGCCGAGGTTGCGGCTGGAAATCGGGCGCGGATACTTGCGCCAGCGGTCTTCCACTTCCTTATCTTTGGCGAGCGTATTGGTGATGAGCGAAAACACCCGCACCTGCTCGCCCAAGGCCTTGCCGAACGCCTGGGTCGCGTCCTGCCGAGTTTTCCGCTCCGGCGAAACCATTAGCGCCAGCACTTCGGTGGAGGTCAGCTCGCGCCCGTCGAGCGGAATGCGCAGCGCCGCCATCGTCTCATCGAACAGCCGCACCCAGGCCGAGCGCCCGGTGAGCGATTTTTCCAGCAGCAGCTTTTCCTGCGCGTCCGGCAGTTGATGCGGGCGGAAGGCGCGGGTGGCGGCGATCCACGGACGGTAGCGCGCGGCGGCGGGGTCGGCCAGCAGCCCTTCGACCACCGCTTCATCAAGCTGATTGAGTTCCAGCCCGAAGAACAGCACGCGGCTGGCAATCTCGGTAATCCGCTCCTGCACCGACTGGTAAAAGCGGCCCACGTCCGGGTTGCTCATGTCTTGGGCGTAGAGAAGCTGGGCGTAGGAGCCGATTTTGCCTAAGCGCTCGTCCAGCGCCTCATAGCGTTTCAGCACGCCAGCGAACGCGGGCGAGGCCAGCCCTGCGAGCTTGCCTTCCGCCTCCTTCGCCAGCGCCTCGGCCTGGCCGCGCGCCCAGGCGAAATCCGCATCGAGCGCAGGGTCCGTCGGCCCGGCATAGAGATCCGACAGATCCCAGGTGGCAGATCAGCAGAGGGTTTGAGCGACACCGACATGAACATCTCCTTTTACCCTTCAGGATATAGAGCTTCCGCCGCCCGCCACCAACCCACACCCGTGCAGCCCTGATGGTTTTTCGCGTGCAGCCGGGGGGCGGTTTGGGATATATCATGAACATGAGCCCGCCGCCCGACCCGATCCTCAGCCGTCTCGCCCGCCTGCGCGGGGGGCGTCGCCAGCCCGCCCCGCGCGGCAAGACGCCCGCACCGCCGTCGCGCGGTGGATTGCGCCTGCCCCGCCCCAGTTTTCTGTCGGCCCTCGCCCTGCTTGCCGTATTGATCGCCGGATGGTTCGGTTATGACGATAGCGCCCCCTGCCCCACCGACGCCAAACTGACCGGCCCGGCCTGCGCGGTCGATGGCGACACGCTCCACCTCGGCGGGCATCTCACCGGGCGGCGCTGTTCGGGCGGCGAGTTGGTGCGGCTGTGGGGCATCAACGCCCCCGAAAGCGGCACCCCCGGCCACCGCAAATCCCAAGACGCGCTGCAATCCCTGGTGGCGGGGCGGACAATTGCCTGCTCCGCCGTGGATAGGGACGACCACAGTCGCACGGTCGCGCGCTGCTGCGCGGCTGGGCAGGATTTGAGTTTGTCGCAGGCGGCGGGCGGTTGGGCGTGGGATTACGCGAAATATTCGAAGGGGGCCTATGCAGGCGCGGAGGCTGCGGCGCGGAAGGAAGGGCGCGGGATTTGGGGGGCGGGGGAGTAGGCTTGGTGAGTCGTTATTGGCATGGTACATCTATAAATAGATAATCGCGCGAGAAAGCCGCCATGCCTGCTGACGACCCCAACGCCCTGCTGCTGTATCGCCTCGCCGAGCAGGAAAAGGCCCTGAAGGAGGCACTGGCCGAGATTAAGGAATTTAAGAAAGATCAAAAATCTGAGAGCAAGCTGCTGCGCGATGAGTTGTCAAAAGATATTTCGGATAAATTTTCGAGTCAAGATAAAAGAATTGGCGATCTTCATATACATGTTAACCGTTGGGGAACAATAATACC
>NZ_LAJY01000282.1 GCF_000963705.1 Elstera litoralis
GATCCTCGCCCTCACTTTTCCCAGCAAATTCAGCCTTATCTCCGCCCAAGCGGAGCGCAAACATCATAAAATTCTGATACGCTCATCCAGCGTGGCTGCTCTCCCTGTAGCGCGGACGCCGGAGTTTCTTTTTGCTAGCCACCCGCTCAAAAAAAACAGCATATCCACCCCACGCCGAAATGCTTCACTCTGTCGCAGGTCGTGTTATAAAGCGGAAAAAAAAGCACAGAAACTTCACGATACGGGACACTCAGGATCGGCGCGAAGCATGCCCGATGGGGGTGCGGCACCTCTCCCCGCCCGCCCCGCAGCAGGAGGAAACGATGGGCTTACAGACGGAAGCGTTGCGGACTCAGGTGCTCGAAGCGGTTGCCGCGCGGTTGGAGGGGGATCTTATCCCCTTCGCGCGCGCCTTATTCAGCGGGCTATCGCGCGCCGATCTGTCGGCGCGGACGCCGGAGGATCTGGTTGCCTGCGCCCGCTCGCTGTGGGATTTCGCCGCCCAGCGCCAGCCGGGCGAGGCCAAACTGCGCGTCGTCCGCCCCGATGCGCGGAACAGCGCCTGGCTCGGCACGCCGATCCTGGTCGAAATCGTCAATGACGATATGCCCTTCCTGGTCGATACCGTCACCAGCGCGCTCTCGACCGGGCGGCTCGCCGCCGATCTGACCGTCGATATCATCCTGCATCCCATCGTGCGCGTCACGCGCGATGCGGCGGGCAACCGAACCGCCTATGGCGCGGGTAAGGCCGAATCGGTCATGCAAATCGGCCTCGGCGGCACGGTGGAAGATGAAGATTTCCCCGTCATCGAAGCCTCACTCGCCCAAGCGCTGAAAGACACGCGCGCGGCGGTCGAAGATTGGCGGGCGATGCTGCATCGGCTGTCGCTGATTACGGCGGAGTTGGACGATCCGGCCTTAGCCTCGGCCCCGATCAGCGCGGGCGAAGTGGAGGAAACCAAGGCGTTTCTGACGTGGCTCGCCGACAATCACATGACGCTGCTCGGCTACCGCGAGTATGTCTTCGATACGGTGGATGGCGAAACGGTGATGAAAGTCACCGACGATAGCGGCCTCGGCATTCTGCGCGACCCCGATTATTCGATTTTTGACGGGATTCGCACCCTCTCGGCCCTACCGCCGGAAGTGCGCGCCTTCCTTGAATCACCGACGCTGCTGACCGTCACCAAGGCCAATCAGCGCGCTACCGTTCACCGCCCCGTTCATATGGATGTGGTGGCGATCAAGAAGCTCGATGCGACCGGCAAAGTCATTGCCGAACGCCGCTTCGTCGGGCTGTTCACGGGCCGCGTCTATAATGATAGCCCGAGCACGATTCCGGTACTGCGCCAAAAAATCGATCACGTCGTCAGCCAAGCGGGGCTTGTCCCCAATAGCCACGACGGCAAAGCCTTGATGCAGATCCTCGAAACCTACCCGCGCGACGAGCTGTTCCAGATCGACCCGGCGGAACTGTTCGAAACGGCGATGGCCGTGCTGCAACTCCAGGATCGCCGCCGGATCGCGCTATTCGCCCGGCGCGACCCGTTTGCGCGCTATGTCTCCTGCCTCGTCTATGTCCCGCGCGACCGCTACGATAATGCCCTGCGCGAGCGCTTCCACGCGATTCTGGCGGAAGGCTTGGGCGGGCGGATTTCGGCCTCCTATATCCAACTGTCGGAATCGCCGCTGGCGCGCCTGCATATCATCGTGAAGACCAACCGCGACGAGCGGGTCGAGTTCGATAGCGCCGAGATTGAGCGGCGCTTGGTGGAGGCCGGGCGCGGCTGGGTCGATCAGATCCAGTCGGCCCTGGGTCGGATCACCCCGCCGGGCGGCACCACGCGCGGCGGGCTGCTGCGCCGGTTCATGAACGCTTTCCCCGCCGCCTACCGCGAAAAATTCACCGGCGACGATGCCGTTGCCGATATTCCGCGCATTTTGAGCGCGGGCGAGGGCGATACCGTGTTCTGGGTTTACCGCCGCCCCGACGCGGCGGATACGGAGTTGAGCTTCAAGATTTTCCGCACGGGTCAGCCGGTTGCTTTGTCGGACGTGCTGCCGATGCTGGAAAATCGCGGCCTGCGCGTGCTCAGCGAAACCCCGTTCAAGCTGCGCCCGCTGACGGCTGACGGCCAACCGGCCCCGCGCGTCTGGCTGCACGATATCGATCTGGTGGTCCAGGATAAGCGCGCCGTTGCCCTAGAGGACGTGCGCGAGCGCTTCCACGCTGCTTTCGCCGCTACCTGGAATGGCCGGGCCGAAGACGATGGCTTCAACCGCCTGATTCTGGCCGCCGGGCTCGATTGGCGCGAGACCGTCATTCTGCGCGCCTATGCCAAATATCTGAAGCAGGCCGGGCTGACCTATAGCCAAAGCTATCTGGAGCAAGCGCTCGCCAATCAATCGGCGATTGCTAGCCTGCTGGTCGCCCTGTTCCACGCGCGCTTCAACCCGGCGACATCCGACGAAGTGCGCGCGGCCGGGATCGTCGTTGAGATCGAGCACGCGCTCGATGCCGTGACGGCGCTCGATGAAGATCGGATTCTGCGGCGCTATCTGAACCTGATCCTCGTCACTCTGCGGACCAACTTTTATCAGGTCGGGGCGGACGGGCTGCCGAAAGCCTATGTCAGCTTCAAGCTTGATAGCGCCAAGATCGACGATCTGCCCAAACCCCGCCCGCTCTACGAAATCTGGGTCTATTCGCCCGACGTGGAAGCCGGGCATTTGCGCGGCGGCAAAGTGGCGCGCGGCGGCATTCGCTGGTCGGATCGGCGCGAAGATTTCCGCACGGAAATTCTGGGGTTGATGAAAGCGCAAACGGTGAAGAACGCCGTGATCGTGCCCGTGGGCTCGAAAGGCGGCTTCTTCGTCAAGCGCCCGCTGCCGCCCGAAGCGGGCCGCCCGGCGGTGCTCGCCCACGCCATCGAATGCTACAAGACGATGATGCGCGGGTTGCTCGATATTACCGACAACCGCAAGGAAGGCGCGATCGTGCCGCCGCCGAATGTGGTGCGCCTTGATGCCGACGATCCCTATTTGGTCGTGGCGGCGGATAAGGGCACGGCGACCTTCTCGGATATCGCCAATGGCGTCAGCCGCGAGTATGGCTTCTGGCTCGACGATGCTTTCGCCTCGGGTGGCTCGGCGGGTTACGACCATAAGGCGCTCGGCATTACCGCGCGCGGCGCCTGGGTCGCCGTGGAGCGGCATTTGCGCGAAGCCGGGATTGATCTGCGCCAGCAGGAAATCTCCGTCATCGGTATCGGCGATATGGCGGGCGATGTGTTCGGCAATGGCTTGATCCATTCGGACAAGCTGCGGCTCGTTGGCGCGTTCAACCATATGCATATCTTCATCGACCCGACCCCCGATGCGGCGCGGACGTTTGAAGAGCGCAAGCGGATGTTCGCCCTGCCCAGTTCCACCTGGAAAGATTACGACGCCTCGCTGATCTCCAAGGGCGGCGCGATTTTTGAGCGGTCGGCCAAAATCCTGAAGCTGACGCCGGAAATCCAAGCCCTGTTCGGCATTGATCGGGAGCAAGTAACGCCCGCCGAACTCATTCAGGCGATGCTGAAAGCCCAGGTCGATCTGCTGTGGTTCGGGGGTATCGGCACTTACATCAAGGCCCAGGACGAGAATAACGTCGGCGTCGGCGACCGCGCCAATGATGCCTTGCGCATCGATGGGCGCGAAGTGCGGGCGCGGGTGATCGGCGAAGGCGCGAACCTGGGTGCCACTCAGCGCGGGCGCATCGAAGCGGCGCTTGCGGGCGTGCGGCTCAATACCGACGCCATCGATAATTCCGCCGGGGTCGATTGCTCCGATCACGAGGTGAATATCAAAATCCTGCTCGGCGATCCGGTGCAGCGCGGTGATTTGGATATTCCGGGCCGCGATACGCTGGTCGCCAGCATGGCAACCGACGTCTGCGATCATGTGTTGCGCGATAATTACCTGCAAACCTTCGCCCTTTCCGCCGCCCAATACGAAGGGGGCGACTATATCGATACCGCCCGCCGCCTGATGGACCGGTTGGAAAAAAGAGGTGGCGCTGGACCGCGGTCTCGAAAGCCTGCCGACCGCCGCCCAACTCGATGCCCGCCGTGCCGCCGGGCTGGCGTTGGTTCGCCCGGAACTCGCACCCTTGCTGGCCTGGTCCAAAATCGCTGTCTACAACAAGCTTCTGCCCTCCCCCGTGATCGACGATGCCGCCCTCAATGATGATCTGATCGGCTATTTCCCGCCCGTTCTCGGCGAGGATTATCGCGAGGTCATTCTGCGCCACGGGCTGCGCCGGGAAATCATCGCCACGGTGCTGACCAATGAAATGGTCAATCGCGGCGGGATCGCCCTGCTCTCGGACCTTGAGGGCGAAACCGGGGCCAGCATCGGCGATCTCACCCGCGCCTATGCCATCGCGCGCGGTGCCTTGGATCTGTCGACCCTGTGGGCTTCTATCGAAGCGCTCGACGGGCACGGCCCGGCCGCCGACCAACTCGCCCTCTATCGCGCTAGTTCCAAGGCGTTGGAGACGGCGATGCGCTGGGTGCTGCGCCAGTCCCTCCCCGGGAGCATCGGCGATGCGTTGGCCGCCCTCAGCCCGGCGATTGCCCGGCTGCGCGACGGTGTTGCTAGCGATACCAGCGTCGCGGGCCGCGTTTCTGCCCTCGGGCAGTTGGTGCAACGGCTCGATGTGCTCGCCGTGGCGGAAGCCGCCGGGGTCGAGATCGACCGGGCCGGAACGGTCTTTGCGGCGGCAGGGCAACGCCTGGGCTTCGATGGCCTGCGTGCTGCCGTTGCCACCGCGCCTGCGGGCGACGGCTGGACGCGCGCGGCCCTCACCGGGCTTGCCGGGGATTTCGCCCGCCTGCAAGAAATCATCGCCCGGCAGAGCCTCGCCCATCCCGGCGGGTTCGACGGGTGGCTGGCCGAGCGCGGCGATAGTCTGAAAGCGGCAGACAGCCTGCTCGCCGAGCTCGCCGCCCAACCGGGGGCCGATCTCGCCCGCTTGACAGTGGCCGAACGGGCGTTGCGGGCTTTGACGGTGTAAGGGGAAACCCAAAGCCTTGGCTTCCAAGACATAAAGGGAATAGGATTAAATCCTATTCCTTTATGGTCGGGACAGACGCCATGCGGACGACCCAGCAGTTCAGCATTACGCTACCGAACGATATGGCCGATTTGGTCAAAGCCAAGGTAAGCACGGGCGAGTATGCCTCGGAGAGCGAGGTCATCCGCGACGGCCTGCGCACGCTCATGGCGCGGGATCGGGCGATTGACGGCTGGCTCCGTAATCAGGTCGGGCCAGCCTATGATGCATTAAAGGCTGAGCCCGACCGTCTTATCGGTATCGATCAGGTGCGCGCCCGCCTCGCCGCGGAACATGCTCGGAAGCGATGACATATCGCGTCGCCTTCTCACCGGAGGCTGAAGAACAGCTCATTGAGCTCTATCGCTATATAGCGATAGAGGCATCCCCCGAAATTGCCGCTCGCTATACCGATGCCATCGCAACCTATTGCGAAAACCTACAAACATTTCCAATGCGCGGCACAAAACGCGATGACGTTCGCCCTGGCCTGCGGATTACCCA
>NZ_LAJY01000283.1 GCF_000963705.1 Elstera litoralis
AGAATCAGCGCGGCGAAGACTATGAGCGCTTCGAGACTGTCATCGCCAAAATCCCCGAGATTATCGAAGCTTATTCGATTGGTGGTGGGTACGATTATCTTCTGAAGTTTGTCTGCGGGGACGTGCGGGATTATCAGATTCTCAGTGAGAAGATGATTAATTCCGACGTGGGGATCGATAAATTCTTTAGCCACATCGTCATTAAACCCGTCAAAGCCTATCGCGCATGCCGCTGGCCCATCTCATCGATAAAGACACGAATCCGTCTGTCATTCTGTCCTGATATTCCGTTGCCTGTTTGCGGCTGTAGTCAGGCTACGTGTCTCTAGGATAAATTGGGTTTAAAGCGGTCCTATCCGCCCATTCTGAAAACTGAGTGACAGAAGAATGTAGCGATGATACATTATGACCATGTCAATCAGTCGGCTTCCTCCCCTCCCCGCCGACTGATGGCGCGGGTGCTTTCGGGCAAGGGCATCTGCAAAATTGAAACGGCTGAAGCGTGGGCAACGCTTCAGCCGTTTTTTCTTGATGTATATCTTAGGCGGCGACGCGCTGGTCGGCGTAGTGGGGCAGAAGCCCGGCAAGCTGGCCGAAATGCTCAAGATCCTGGCGTTCGATATCGAGTAAATCCCCGCTGCGGCGATACCAGCTTGCAATCGCCTCGACGCGGATGCGTTGAGCGGCATCGAGCGCGGGGGAGGCCAGCAACCTATCGATGAGCGGGTGGCCGGTTTCGCTTTCGGCTTCGGTCTCGCGACGGGCTCGGCTTGAATCTGGGGGGCCTCGGGTATTGCCTGGACAGGCTTGCGGCTTACCGCCTCTTCCCGCAGACGGGCAAGCGTTTGCCAATGGTGGGCGGCGCGCTCGGCGGCAATGCGCCGCCGGGTTTCCGCCGCGAGTTGCCGGCCGAGATCAATCAGACTGCGCCAGCCTTTTGCCGGGGCTTGGAGGATGACTTCGTCCCAGCTCAACCCCGCGACGCGCACGAGGCGGGAAGCGGCGCGGGCTGCCGCCAAAACCTCCGCGTCCTGATCGCTCTCAAGGCGCGCCAGCAGCTTCGGCAGCCGCGCCAAATCTCCCGCCTGATCCTGCGATCCGTGCCGTGCCATGCCCGTTCTCCCGTTACAAATCTCGGAACAAACCCCGAACCTGTGATTTGAGAATGCCGCTGGTTCAGGGACTTGTCAACCGATCTTAAACGGATGTCAGACGGTTTATCTTAGCTCGGGTTTGCCAGCAGATTAGGCCGCGAGAGAACCCGCTCGGCGGGGAGGGCGACCGTTATCGTGGTGCCGACATTCAGCGCGGTTTCGATAATCAGGCGGCCACCGTGCAGTTCCACCAGCGATTTCACCAGCGGCAGACCAAGGCCCGTGCCCTGGAATTTCCGCGACAGGCTATTGTCCAACTGGCGGAACGGCGTCAGCGCAATCGGCACTTCCGCCGGGTCCATGCCGATGCCGGTATCGGCGACGTGCAGGGCGAGGCCGCCTGTTTCCAACACCTCGACGCTGGTGGTGATCGTGCCGCCCGCATCGGTGAACTTCACGGCGTTCGATAGCAGGTTCAGCAGAATTTGGCGCAGCAGCCGCCCATCGGCATAGACGCTCGGCATGTTCGGCGGCAGTTCGGTATGCAGCGACAGGCCCGCCCGCGCGGCGCGGTGCTGGAGCAGGCGCGCGACCGACTGAATAATGCGGGTAAGGTCCAGTTCTTCCTCGTTCATCTCCACTTTGCCGGATTCGATTTTGGAGAGATCGAGAATATCGTTGATGACTTCGAGCAGATGCGCGCCGCTCTCGCGGATGTCGCGGGCATAGTCCAGGTAGCGCGGGCTGCCGATCGGGCCGAAGAGCTGGCCTTCCATGATTTCGGCAAAACCGATCACCGCATTCAGCGGCGTGCGCAACTCGTGGCTCATATTGGCGAGGAAGACGGTTTTGGCGCGGTTGGCGGCAAAGGCTTCTTCCATCGCCGTGCGCATCTTCTCTTCGCTGCGCTTGCGGTGGGTAATGTCGATATGGGTGAAGACGAAACCGAGGCCGGGGGTGAAGCGCCGGTAGGTTTCGATGATTTTATCGGACAGAATGGTCCATTCGATCCGCTCCGGCCCATTCGGTGGCAGGCTGGTCATCTGCTGCTGAACGATGGCTTCGGGATCGCCGACGCCGTAATCGCCGCGCTTGGCCAGATAGCGCACCAGATCGGCATAGGCCATGCCCGGTTTGATAACGCCATTCGGTAAATCGAAAATACCGTGCAGCAGCCGGTTCCAGTGGCGGATCTTCAGATCCTCATCGACCAGCAGCACGGAGGTTGCGACATTATCGATGGTCAGGCGCAGTAACGCAGTCTGCCGGGCGAGTTCCATTTCGCGCTGGCGCAGGCGCGTGAGATTGGACGCCGCGCCGCGCCAGCCGAGAACCGTGCCGTCGGCCGCGAGAATCGGTCGCCCGGAGGAGCGAACATACGCGAGAGTGCCGTTGGAGCGGCGCACGGAGTATAAGAAATTATCGAAGGGGCGTCCGGCGGCCAGATCTTCGGCATGGCGGCGCCAATGGGCCTGATCGGTATCGTCGGCGGTGAGATCCTGGCGGCGTTTTGCCATAGGGCAGCCGGTCGGGGCCTTCCACATCCGGCACCGCCGATTGGGCGCCGCGCTCGAACCGCACAAAGCGCCCGTCGGCATCCATTTCCCAGTACCAATCGGCACTACAGGCGAGGAAATCTTGATATTTCGCTTCGAGATTACGCTCGGCTTCCCGCGCGCGGCGGATCTGTCGTTTCAGCGACAGCGCCCAGGCCAGCAAAGCCGTCGCTACGATCGTCACGCCGATAAACGCTATAAGCGCAGCACTTGTCCCCACGTTCAGCACCGCCTGCCATCAAAAAATGTCAGCGGGCGGCCCAACGCCCGAACGACACGGTCAATCCAATTCCCCCGTATCAAGGACCATACCTGATCCGAGGGGGGTGTGCGAGTCTAGGACCGAGGGTTAGGAAAGATTTAAAGCTGCGCGTATCGCGGACGCCAAAAAGGATAAATGTAACGCAGTTTCGCCCTTGACTCGCCGCACTGCACAACGTACTTTTGCAGTGCGGCATAGAGAGTTTCTCTCTTCCCGCATGACGCTCTTGAGCGTTTCCTCCCTAAACTCGGCAGCCGCGCTTTTAGCGCGGCTCTTTTTTTGTGTGCGTTCCAACGCGCGGGCGGCACTTTTAGCGCGGCTCTTTTTATGCGCGCCAGCTAGACCGAACGGTCCTTCGGGAAGGTTAGGGTGAAGCGGCTGCCTTCGCCGATGCGGCTATCCAGCGTCACGCGGCCGCCGTGCAACTCCATCAGCGATTTTACCAGCGGCAACCCCAGACCCGCGCCCGTATGCAACCGCGAGAGGCCGTTGTCGACCTGATAGAAGGCATCGAAGATGGCCTCTTGCTCCTCGGTGCTAATGCCGATGCCCGTATCGGCCACACTCAATTCCGCTTCACCCTGCGCATTTACCCCCCAAGAAACGCTCACAGTTCCGCCCGCAGGGGTGAATTTGACCGCATTTGTTGCAAGATTGAGCACGCATTGCCGAACGGTGCGCAGATCGGCAAAAATCACCACCGGCGTTTCGGGCGCGTCGCCCAGCGTGAGGGTAATGTCGCCAGCCTCGGCCTTGCTGCGCAGCAGATCGACGGCAAAGCGGCAGGGCGCGGCCAGATCGAGCCGGGTTTCGTTCAGCGTATATTGCCGCGCCTCAATGCGGGTGAGCGACAGAAGATCTTCGACAAGGCTGAAGAGATGTTCGGCGCTCTGATGAATATGGTCGACATACTCGGCATATTGGGGCGGTTGAATCGGCCCGTAGCTGGCGCGCTTGATCGTTTCGGAGAACCCTAGGATCGAGTGCAGCGGCGTGCGCAGCTCGTGGCTCATATTGGCGAGAAAGGCGGTTTTGGCGTTATTCGCGGCCTCGGCTTCTTGGCGCGCTTGCTGCGCTGCGGCATGAAGCGCGGCGAGTTCCGTTTCGCGTTCGCGTAGTACCGCTACCATTGCGTCGGAGTGCCGTAGCAGCCGTTGCGTGCTGCCAATCTCGGCAATCAGCAGGACGAAGAGCACGAGTATGAGCGTGCCCAACCCGGCCAGCAGCAGCGCAAGCCGCCGTTCCAACTCGTCCTGGGCGGCGGTCGAGCGGAGGCCGTTGTAATTGGGATCGGCCACCATCAGCAGAAAGGCTTCGCGCAGGCGCGGCACGATCTTGCTAATGTCCGCATGGGCTTGCTTCAGTTCGGCGGCGGTTGCCGTTTCGAGATGGGCGATCAGCGGGTCTTGATCGTTCAATACCTTATCGAAGGCTTCGAGCGTTTCCGGATACCCCGGCAGCCGGAAGAGAGGCTTCCCCTCCGGCCCGTGCTTTAGGATATCGACCCGGCTCCACGTCGTATCGAACCGGCGCAAGGTTTCCCGGCGTAAAGCGAGATCGTCGGGGGTTCGCGACAGCAGGTTGAGCGCGTGGCTATAGCGCAGCGTTTCAATTTCCGTGGCGGCAATCGCCCAAGGGCTGCGGGAGAAATCCAGGCGTGCGGCAGCCTGCCGCTCTTTATCGGCAAGATAAGTGACCAACGCCGCGATCATGGTCAGCAGCGTGAGCAGGCTTAGAAGAGTAATGCGCAGCCGGCGATTATAGAGAAAGTGAAGGTTCATCACGAAAGGGTAATCCGATCCAACTGCCAGACCCAGCGGTTGCGGATGCTGGCGCGCTCCAGCGCCGGTTCGCCCCGGCGCGGATACATGATCCATAACGGCCCTTTGGTTCGGCGCGGCAGGGGTTGCTCGTCGATGAACCGGGCCAGAAGAACCTGCCAGCGCAGCAAATCTTCCATCGGAATATTGGCGGCAAAATCATTGAGGGCATGGGCTCGAAACGTGCCTTGACTAAGGTCCGCCCCACAGGCGGCCAGCACGTCGCGCAGCAGCGGCCCACGATAGGTATGAACCCCCGGCTCCCACCACGTATCGGTCGTTACGCTCACTTGCGGGAAGGCATCGATCATCGCGCCGTCGAGCTGGATTTCGCGGGCACCATTGGCGTTGGTGGCGTTCGACCAGCTAATTTTTCCATCGACCGTGAGCAGAACCGGGCCAACAGGTTCAGCGCGCGGGGAGGCGGCACGGCCTAAACCGGGAAGCAGCGCGGACGCGGCACAACCCAATAAAATCTGACGGCGCGTGAGAGGAAGCGGCATGGGAAACCAACCAAGGCGGGACAAACGGGAGTTTCTTCTTAACGCAACTCCTGGGCTACAGCAAACCCAGCGCTTTAAAACTGCTGTGACCATGCCGCCCAATCACCAGATGGTCATGCAAGGATATGCCGACCCCCTCCACCGCGCGGGCGAGGGTGCGGGTCATATCGATATCGGCTTTCGAGGGGGTCGGGTCGCCGGTCGGGTGATTGTGGACCAGAATGAGCGCCGTCGCGCCGACCTCCAGCGCCCGCTTCACCACGTCGCGCGGGTACAGCGGGGTATGGTCGATGGTGCCGCGCTGAACCACTTCGTCGCCGATCAAATGATTCTTGCGGTCGAGAAACAGTAGGCGGACCTGCTCGATCGGCTCATGGGCCATCGCGATGCGGCAGTAATCCAGCACAGCTTGCCACCCCGCCAGCACGGGGGCCGTGCGCGCCTGTTCGCGGGCGAGGCGGCGGGCGGCGGCTTGAATGGTTTTCAGCGTGGCAATCGCGACCGGGCCGACGCCCTCCAAGGTGCCCAACTGCGCCGGGTCGGCGGTGAGAACCGCTGAGAAACTGCCGAAACGCGCCAGCAGTTTCTTCGCCAAGGGTTTCACATCGCCGCGCGCATTGGCCCCGAACAGGATGAGTTCGAGCAACTCGTAATCCGGCAAAGCATCCGCATCCCCGGTCAGCAGCCGATCCCGCAATCGGGCGCGATGGCCGACGTAATGGGGCGCTTCGGTGGAAGCCCCGGGGTCAGTGTCGGGCGGGGACATCAGGCATAGGGCGGCGCGTGCCAGGCTTTGGGCGATAGGGTGAAGATTTCATACCCGGTCGCGGTGACGCCGATGGAATGTTCGAACTGGGCCGAAAGCGATTTATCCTTCGTCACTGCCGTCCAATTATCCGACAGAACTTTTACGTCGAATTTACCGGCATTAATCATCGGCTCGATGGTGAAAAACATACCTTCTTTGATTTCCGCTCCGTGCCCTGGCCTGCCGAAATGCAGGATCGACGGCGCATCGTGGAAAAAAATGCGGCCTAAACCGTGACCACAGAAATCGCGCACTACCGAAAAGCGTTGCGCTTCCGCGAAACGT
>NZ_LAJY01000284.1 GCF_000963705.1 Elstera litoralis
GAACCCACCTACAAGGTGAAGCGCATCATTGTACTGCCCGGTCAACGCCTCTCGTTGCAGATGCACCACCGGCGGGCCGAACATTGGACCGTGGTTGTCGGCGATGCCGATGTCACGGTCGGCGAGGAAACCTTCCGCCTCAGCCCCGGCGAGCATGTGTATATTCCGCTCGAAGCCAAGCATCGGGTGGCCAATCCGGGCACGGAACCCTTGGTGTTCATCGAAGTGCAAAGCGGCACCTATACCGGCGAAGACGATATCGTTCGCTTCAGCGACGATTACGGTCGCAGCGGCACCTAAGGACTTTATAACGTTATGGATACTTCGGTTCCTATTGCTGAAAGCCCCCTCATGAACGCCTATCCGAACCGTGCCGATAGCAATAAGGTCGGCGCTTATATTCTGACGCTGCAATGCAAGGATGCGGTCGGCATCGTCGCCGCCGTGAGCAATTTTCTGGCGCTCGCCGGGTTCAACATCCGCCGCTCCTACCAGTTCGAAGATGAGGCGACCGGCCAGTTCTTCATGCGCACCACGGTCGATCCCGTCGGCAAGGGCCTGACGAAAGCCGAGCTTGAAGCAGGCTTCCGCCCTACCGCCGAACGGTTCCAGATGACGTGGGAGCTGCACGATCCCGCCCGCAAGTGCCGCGTGCTGCCGCTGGTCTCGCGCTTCGGCCATTGCCTAAACGATCTTCTGTATCGCTGGCGCTCAGACCTACTGCCGATCGAAATCCCGGCGATCGTCTCCAACCATACGGATTTTGAGGAGCAAGCGCGCTGGCACGGGCTGCCCTATCATCACCTGCCGGTCGGCGCGAAGGGGGCTTCCCCCACTAAGGCCGAGCAGGAAGCCGAACTGCTGCGGTTGATCGACGAGTATCAGATCGATCTGGTGGTGCTGGCGCGCTATATGCAGGTGCTGTCGCCCGAACTGTGCCGGGCGCTCGCCGGGCGCTGCATCAATATCCATCACTCGTTCCTGCCGAGCTTCAAGGGCGCAAAACCCTATCAGCAGGCGTTCGACCGGGGGGTGAAGCTGATCGGGGCCACCGCCCATTACGTCACTGCCGATCTCGACGAAGGCCCGATCATCGAACAGGCGGTGGAGCGCGTCGACCACACGATCACCAGCGACCAGATGGTCGCCATCGGCCGCGATATCGAATCGATGGTGCTGGCGCGGGCGGTGCAGTTCCACGCCGAACACCGCGTTCTCATCAACGCGCATAAAACCGTCGTCTTCTGGTAGCCGAAATGGCGGTTTCGGGGCAGCGGGAGAATTGGGCGATGCGGCAGTTTATAGCGATTTTAGCCGTGATATGGCTTGGGTTTGGCGGCGCACTGGCCGCCGATCCGCCGAAGGACGCTGCACCCGACCTGCCCGCGCTGATCGAAACGCTGAAGAATGATGCCGCCCGCGAGGCGCTCATCAAGCAGCTTACCCTGCTAGCAAACCCGCAAAAAAAAGCCCGCCCCCGACCCGGTCGACGAAACCCTCAGCGGGATTTTCGGGCGTGGCTTAACCCATCTTTCGGACGGTTTGGCGAAGCTGGGCGGGGCGGTGTCGGAAGCCACGGGCACCCTCGCCGCCCTGCCCGACGATATCATCGCCGATAGCGCCCAGTGGCGCGACCCGGTGCGGCAGCAACGCTGGGCCATCCTCGCCGGAAAAAGTCGCGGTCCTGCTGCTTTGTGCCCTGGTCAGCGAATGGCTGCTGGCGCGCGCCCTCCGCCGCCCCCGGCAAGCCCTCGCCGACCGGCCCAGCGAAAGCCGGATGGAGCGCTGGTTGCTGCTCGGCGGGCGGTTCGTGCTCGATCTGCTGCCGGTGCTGACCTTTGCCGCCGCCGCGCAAATCACCCTGTCGCTGATCGCGCCGGACCGGCTGACGCGCCTCGTGCTGGTGCTGCTGATTAACGCCAATCTGATTGTGCGGGTAGTGCTGTTGCTGGGACGGTTGATCTTAGCGCCCGATCAAACGCGCTTCCGCCTAGTGACGCTCGCCGATGAAACCGCCGCCTATTGCTATGTCTGGCTGCGCCGGATGGTGGCGCTGGCCGCCTATGGGCTACTGGGGCTCGACGCGCTGCGGTTGCTCGCCCTCCCCGACGCGTTGGCCGATCTCATCGGACGCTTGATCGGCCTCACGCTGGCGGGCATGGCGATTATTCTCATTCTCCAGAACGCCGAGCCGGTGCGCCAATGGCTGCGGCAGGACAGCAATGGCTCGCGCCTCGCCAAACAGATGAGCGAGAGTTTCGCCGCCCTGCGCCACCGCCTCGCCGATGTTTGGCACGTGCTCGCCATTGTCTATGTCGTCGCGGTCTATACGGTTTGGACGCTGGAAATCCCCGGCGGCTTTCTGTTTCTGCTGCGCGCCACTGGCCTCACGCTGGTGTTGCTGCTGGCGAGCCGCTGGATCAAGCAGGGGTTGCGCCATCTCATTACGCTGGGCTTCACCGTGAGCCCCGATCTGGCGGCGCGCTTTCCGGGGCTCGAAGCCCGCGCCAACCGCTATTTGCCCGTGCTCCAGAGCATGCTCGGCGTCGGCTTGACCCTGCTGATAATCGTGCTGCTGCTGCAAATCTGGGGCATGGATAGCCTCGGCTGGTTGATCGAGGGCAGCGGGCGCAAACTGCTTTCCAGTCTTACGATTGTGCTGGTCGTGCTCGTCTTCGCCGTCGTGGTCTGGGAAATCCTCTCCTCCTGGATCGAGCGCTTGTTGCAGGAGACCGAGCACGACGGCCAGCGCCGCACGCCCTCCGCCCGCATGCGCACACTGCTACCGCTGCTGCGCAATGCCCTGCTGGTCGTGCTGGTCATTATGGTTTCCCTGATCGTGCTGTCGGAAATCGGCATCAATATCGCGCCGCTGCTGGCGGGGGCCGGGGTGGTGGGCCTCGCCATCGGTTTCGGCTCGCAAACCTTGGTGAAGGATCTCATCACGGGCCTGTTTATTCTCATTGAGGATTCGATTGCGGTCGGCGATGCCATCGAGGTTGCGGGCAAGTCGGGCACGGTCGAGGCGATCACCATTCGCACCATTCGCCTGCGCGATTTACGCGGGGCCGTGCATACGATCCCGTTCAGCGCCGTCACCACCATCCAGAACTCAACGAAGACCTTCAGCTTCGCCGTCGTCGATGTGACGGTGGATTATAAGACCGATCTCGATCTTGCCACGGCAACGCTGACCGACGCCGATACCAAGCTGCGCACCGATACCCCCGATTATAGCGAGGCGGTGCTGGAGCCGCTCGAAATCTTCGGGCTCGATCGGGTCGAAAACGGCGCTCTTATCCTGCGCGTTCGGGTGAAAACCCAACCGGGCAAGCAATGGTCGGTGGAGCGCATTCTGAAGCGCGGCATCAAGGAAGCCTTCGATAGGGCTGGCATTACGCTGCCGGGGCCGACGCAACTGGTGCTGCAAACGCCGCTGGTGCCGCCCGAAATGCCCGTTGCCCCAACTCCCGCAGCGGCTGACTAAGATGCCCACCGCCCTCGCCCGGTTTCTCGAAACCTACGGGCGCATCCCGGTTTTCATCGTGCTGCTGCTCGGCATCGCCTCGGGCCTGCCGCTGGCGCTGACCTTCTCGACCCTCAGCGTTTGGCTGACCGAGGCGGGGGTGAGCCGAACCCAGATCGGCCTGTTCGCGCTGGCGGGCACGCCCTACATCTGGAAATTCGCCTGGGCGCCCATTATGGACGCGGTGCCGCCGCCGCTGCTGGCCGCGCTCGGGCGGCGGCGCGGCTGGATGATTTTGACCCAAATCGGCCTGATCCTCGCCATTCTCGCGGCTGCCGTCACCGATCCGGCGCAGGCCCCCGGGCCAAATCGCCCTCTGCGCCGTGCTCATCGCCTTTTTTTTCGGCTAGCCAAGATATCGTGATCGACGCCTACCGCATCGAAAGCCTCAGCCCGCAGCAGCAGGGCGCGGGCAGTGCGATGGCCGTTTACGGCTACCGCCTCGGCATGCTGGTCTCCGGCGCGGGGGCCTTGTTTCTGGCCGAGGCCTTCTCTTGGACAATCGTTTATGCCGTCATGGCCACTATCGTCGGCGTAGCAATCATGCTGGTGCTGCTGATCCCGGAGCCGCCGCCACCCGAAAAGCCGCTGCTACTGCCGGGGGCCGGCCGATTGGTTGGATTAAAGCCACGATTCTGGAGCCCTTCGCCAGCTTCATGCGCGCCCAACCGCAGTGGCTGCTGATTCTGGCCTTCGTCGTACTCTATAAGCTCGGCGATGCGGTGGCGGGGGTGATGACCAACCCCTTCTACCTCGCCCTCGGCTTCTCCAAGAGCGATATTGCCGCCGTCGGCAAAGTCTGGAGCTTGGTGGCCACGCTGATCGGGGTATTCATCGGCGGTTGGCTCGTCGGGCAGGCCGGGCAGTTGCGCGCGCTGATGATCTGCGGGATTTTGCAGGCGCTCTCGAACTTGGTCTTCATCTGGCAGGCGCAGGTTGGGGTCGATCTTGCCGCGCTGTCCGTCACGGTGTTCGTCGAGAATGCCACCGGCGGCATGGGCACCGCCGCCTTCGTCGCCTATATCTCCGGCCTATCCCAGCGCCAATATAGCGCCACCCATTACGCGCTACTCTCGGCCTTCGCCGCCACCGCCCGCACGTTCCTCGCGTCCGGGGGCGGGTGGCTGTCGGAGCAAATGAACTGGGAATGGTTCTTCGGCGTCACCGCCCTCACCGCTATTCCGGGGCTCATCCTGCTCCTGATCTTGATGCGTCAGGCCAGAAGCGTCGAGAGCGCCTGAAGCACCACCTGGGGCGGGATTTTGTCCATCCCGTCACCGCCGAAATCCTGCGCGCGAATCACCAACCCATCGACCGCCATCGGCGCGAATTTACCGGGATCGGTGGGGCCGAACAGCGATACCAGCGGAATTCCGGCCGCCGCCAGCAGATGCCCGCCGCCGCAATCGTTCGACAGGCCAACCTCGCAGAAGCTCGCGGCCGCAATCGTCAGATCGGCGCGGTATTTCAGCGGGCGAGCGGCGCTATGCTGGAGCGGAAACAGGCTGCCCGGCACATTGGCGGCGATATCATCGACCCACGTCGCCTCCTCCGGTCCCAAAAACCAGACCGGCACATAACCGTTCGTGGCCAGACTGCGCGCCACGGTGACATAATTCTGCAAGGGCCAAATCTTCTGCTTGCCCCCCGCCCCCGGCGCAAAGGCGATATAGCGGTAGCCCTGGGGTAGCAGCCGCCCGGCGAGATCGGCAATCTCCGGCGCAAGCGGCAGGGGGGCCAGCGGATCGGGCGGCTCGGCAATGGCGAGATGCAGCAGATCGAGCAAGCGGCCGCACATGGCTTCGGGCCGCACGTAGCCCTTCCCCGGCTTAATCGTCGATAGGCTGAAATCCGCCGCACCGGAGATAAAGAACCGCGTTTTGATGCGTTTCAGCACCAGCGTGGTCAGCATCCGCGATTGGGTATCGATGACCAGATCGAAGCTTTGATCCTTCAGCGGCCGTGCGAGAATTTCGGTCCAACTGGAGCCAACCTCGGCATTGTCGATGACTTCGGTTATCAACCCCTGCACTAAGGGCGCGAGCGAGGTTTTGTAAGCGCTCGCCCCTTTACCCGCGAGCCAGATAATCTCCTTCCGGGAACGCCGCCCGCAGCGCGCGCACGAAGGGCAGCTTCATCAGCCCGTCGCCCATCAGGTCGAGCCCGACATAGACCAGGACCCGCGCATCGACGGGTGGGCGGGGGCGGGGGTCATGTTCCAGCAGGGCTGCCTGCGGCGAAGTGAACAGGGTCATGGTTTCCGATCTGAAACCTAAATGGGCTAAACTGAGTTCACACCTTAGGTGAGCTTCAGAAAGTCTTATAGCCATGACCGTCCGTAATCTCGACGCTCTTTTCAAACCGAAATCGATTGCGCTGATCGGCGCAAGCCAGAAAGAGCGGTCAGTCGGCGCAGTGCTGGGCCATAATCTGTTCCGCGCGGGCTTTCCGGGGCCGATTTTGCCCGTGCATCCGAAGAACCCCTCGGTGGAAGGCGTGCTCGCCTATGCCGATATCGACGCGCTGCCGATCGTGCCCGACCTCGCCGTTATCGCCACCCCGCCCGCCACCGTGCCGGGCCTCATCCGCCGCTTAGGGGAGCGCGGGTGCCGGGGCGCAGTCGTCATCACCGCTGGCTTCGGGGAAGGCGCGGACGCGGACGGGATGGTTCTGCGGCAAGCGATGCTCGACGCGGCGCGTCCGCACTTACTGCGCATCGTCGGCCCAAACTGCCTCGGCATTCTCGTGCCCGGCTCCGGGGTGAACGCCTCCTTCGCCCATGTGCCCGCGCTGCCGGGCGATATCGCCTGCGTCACCCAATCGGGCGCGGTCGCAACGGCCCTGCTGGATTGGGCGACGGCGCGCGGGATCGGCTTTTCCCACGTGGTCTCGCTGGGCGATAGTGCCGATGTGGATTTTGGGGACATGATGGATTATCTGGCGCTCGACCCCGGCACCAAGTCGGTCCTGCTCTATATCGAAGGCGTGACCCACGCGCGCAAATTCATGTCCGCCGCCCGCGCCTTGTCGCGCTTGAAGCCGGTCGTGGTGATTAAAGCCGGGCGGCATCAGGCCGCCGCCGCTGCGGCTGCCTCCCACACCGGCGCGATGGCCGGGTCGGACGCCGTGTATGATGCTGCCTTCCGGAGAGCGGGGAGCTGCGCGTCACCGACCTGGGCGACCTCTTCGCCGCCGTCGAAACCCTCGCGCGCCTCCCCCCGGTGAAAGGCGAGCGCGTCGCCATCATCACCAATGGCGGCGGTGTGGGCGTGCTGGCGACCGACGCGCTGCTGGACGAAGGCGGCGTTCTCGCCAGCCTGTCGCCCGAGACTATCGCAAAGCTCGATCCGGTGCTGCCGCGCACTTGGTCGCGCGCCAATCCTGTCGATATCATCGGCGACGCGCCGGGGGCGCGCTACTGCGCCGCGCTGGATGGGGTTTTGGCCGATCCAGGCGTGGACGCGATTCTGCTGCTGAACTCCCCCACCGCCGTCGCCTCCTCGGTCGAAGCCGCCGAGGCCGTCATCGGTCATTTGAAGCGCGGTGATAAGCCGGTGCTTACCTCCTGGATGGGCGAGTTGGAGGCGCGCGACGCCCGCAGCCGCTTCCGCGCCGCCGATCTGCCGAGCTTTTCGACACCGACCGAAGCGGTGAAGGGGCTGATGCATCTGGTGCGCTACCGGCGCAATCAAGCGCAGTTGCAGCAACTGCCGCCCGCGATGCCCGATACCGGCCCGCCCGAACGGGCCATCGTGAAGGAAATTCTGGCGCAAGCCGCGCGAGGGGCGGGAATGGCTGGACGAGGCCGAAACCAAGCGCGTGCTGGCCGCCTATGGCGTGCCGGTGGTGCGGACGGTGGCGGTTGAAACGCCGGACGAAATTCCCGCCGCCGCCGAGGGCCTCAGCCTGCCGCTCGCCGTGAAAATCCGCTCCCCCGATCTAACCCATAAGTCGGACGTTGGCGGTGTTGCGCTCGATCTGCCGTCCGTCGCCTCGGCCAAGGAAGCCGCCATCGCCATGCTGCGCCGGATTAGGGAGGTGAAGCCCGAGGCCCATATCGCGGGCTTCACCGTTCAAGAAATGATCCGCCGCCCTGGCGCGTTCGAACTCATCGTCGGCATCGCCAGCGATCCCACCTTCGGCCCCGTCGTGCTCTTCGGTCATGGCGGCGTTGCGGTGGAGGTGCGCAACGATAAGGCGCTGGCTCTGCCGCCGCTAAATATGCCGCTGGCCTATGAGCTGATGCAACGCACGCGGATTTCGCGCCAGCTTGCCGGGTTCCGCGCCCGCCCGCCCGCCGACCGCGACGCGATTGCCAGCGTGCTCATTCAAATCGCCCAGCTCGCCATCGATCACCCGGATTTGCGCGAACTCGACATTAACCCGCTGCTGGCCGATGAAGCCGGCGTGGTGGCGCTCGATGCGCGCATCCGCGTGCAAGACCCGGCCAAAGCCGCGCCGGTGGCCGTGCCGCCCTACCCGAATCAACTTGAAACCGAAGTCGTCATTCGCGACGGCACATTGATATCGCTGCGCCCGATCCGCCCAGAGGATGCGCCGGATATCATCAGTATGATCGAGCTGGTCGACCCTGAGGACGTGCGCCTGCGCTTTTTTGCGCCGCTGAAATCAATCCCACGCCCGATGCTGGCCCGGCTGACGCAAATCGATTACGACCGCGAAATGGCCTTCGTCGCCCGCCCCGTCAATCCCGACGGCAGCCGGGGGCCGATCTGGGGCACCGTGCGCCTGACCTGCGACGCCGATCTAACCGTGGGCGAATACGCGATTCTCATCCGCTCCGACATCAAAGGCCGGGGCCTTGGTTATACGCTTATGCACCAGATCATTGGTTATGGGCAGGAGCGCAAAGTCGGCAAAATCGTCGGGACTATTCTGCGCGAGAACGAGCCGATGTTGACAATGGCGCGGGAGTTGGGTTTTAAGCTCCACGTCAGCGCCGACGATACGGGGGTAATGGAGGCGGTGTTAACCCTAAAGCCTTAAAGCTGCCCGAACCCACCATCGACCGCGATTTCGGCCCCCAGCATATAGGCGGAGCGGTCGCTCGCAAGAAACAAGGCGGCCTCCGCCACTTCTTGCGGTTGACCAAATCGGCCCATCGGGATTTTCGCCATAACCGCGGCCTGGAACTCGGCTAAACTCTTGGCATCCATTCCGAACTTACTATAGACCGGCGTTGCCGTTGCGCCGGGGCTAACCGCGTTCACCCGAATACCCTGGGGCACAAGCTCGGCCGCCAAGCTGCGCGCAAACGAGCGCACGGCAGCTTTCGAGGCCGAGAGAACCGATAGGCCCGCAGTCCCAACCTCCGCCAGCCAGGATGTATTGAGGATAATCGAACCGCCCGGCCCCATCAGCGGTAAAAGCGCCTGCACGGTGAAGAAAACGCCCTTAACATTAACATCCATGATCGTATCAAACAGTGCCTCGTCGGTCCCGAGAATGGGGGTGGCAAAGGCAACGCCCGCATTGGCGAACAGCACATCGACCTTCTGAAAGCGGTCTTCTGCGGCTTTGCGAACATCCGCAAGCTGACGGGTTGACCTTACGTCAGCAAGAACGCCGGTCGCGTTGGGGCCGAGTGCGGTGAGGGCTGAGGCAAGACGCGCCTCGTCTTGCCCCGTAATCAGCACCGATGCCCCATGGGCAATGAAGAGTTTCGCGCTTTCAAAACCAATGCCCGTGGTTCCACCGGTAACAACGATTTTCTTTCCTGAGACATCCATGATTTTCTCCTTGGTTTTCTGAGTTTGTGCAAGGATCATGGTACTGACGGACCGTAAACACGAGGCGAAGAAACATCGCCTGTAAGAAAGAAAATCTTTGTGGCATTTCGGGAATTAAATCGGCTGAAGTCCCTTCAAGCCTTTGAAGCGACGGCCCGTCACGGTAGTTTCGTCGGGGCGGCTACCGAATTGGGGGTAACGCCCGCTGCCGTTGGGCAAATGGTGCGCGGGCTGGAAACATGGTTGGGCAGCCCGCTTTTTCACCGCCAAAAGCAGGGCCGAGATCGCCTCGTGCCCGTCGATAGTGCTCGTGCAGCCTTGCTCGACCTCAGCGAAGGGTTGAACCGCCTTGAAGCAGGGTTGGAAAAACTCCGAGCGGGCCAGGGGCGCACCGTGATTACGGTTTCGGCGTCACAAGCCATTGTCGCAAAATGGTTGCTGCCGGAATTAGACGATTTCACTGCGCGGCACGCAAAGGTGGAGGTGCGGTTAGATGTAACCGACCGTCTGGCCGATTTAACCCGGGGCGAAGCCGATATTGGCGTGCGTTGCGGCGCGGGAACCTGGGCGGGGCTTACGGCGGTTCGCTTAATGGACGAGGCGTTTTATCGCTGTCGCCAGCCCCGACCTGCCCGCGCCCCCCGGCGCGTCCGATCCGGCGTGGTTCGCCCAGCAAACCCTGATCTATGATGCAACCCCACAGGGCGCGGGCGTTTTTCCCCACCTGGGAGGATTGGGCGCGCGTGGCCAAAATAGGTTTGAGTCCGACACAATCGAAGCTCAGCATCAATGCCTCGGCGGCGGTTCTGCAAGCGGCCATCAAAGGGCACGGTATTGCCCTCGCCCGCCGCGCGCTTGCCGCCCAAGATATTGCCGCCGGTCGGCTGCGCCCTCTCTTCCCCGATGTCGTCTTAGCAATTCCCTGGGGATATTATGCGGTCACAACGCCCCGGGCACTCAATCGGCCAGCAGTTGCCGCGTTTAGGAACTGGTTGATTAATCATTGGCGGGCTTCTTAGCTACGGTCAAAAAAAACGGGGCCAACAGAGTGGCCCCGTTTTCTATTTAGCCTCAATGAGGAGCGTTAAATACACACGGCCCGCAGCGGCGCAAAACCGTTGAAGTTCACCGCCGAATAGGAGGTAGTGTAAGCGCCCGTCGCAAGGATATTCACCTTGTCGCCGACTTTGAGTTCGACCGGCAGGTGATATTCGGTCTTTTCGTACAGAATATCG
>NZ_LAJY01000285.1 GCF_000963705.1 Elstera litoralis
GGCCTCTTCCACCCCCATCGAGTCGAACAGCGCCGGGACTTGAAAACTACGCCCGACGCCGATGTGCGCCAGCTTGGCGGGGGGCGAGGGGGAGGAGCGGCGCGTCGAAATAGCGTAAATCGCCGCCCGCAACCGGCACCTGTCCGCACAGCCGGGCGAAGAGCGTCGATTTTCCCGCGCCATTGGGGCCGATCACCGCCAGCCGCTCGCCCGCAGCAAGGCGTAGGGAGAGCGGGTGCAGAATGGGGCGCGCGCCATAGGCGGCGGAAAGGCGGTCGGCCTCTAGCGCCCAAACCATCGCGGCCTCCCGGATTTCAACGCGAGCCGGACGAAAATCAGCGCGAGCAGCGCCCCGCCGAGGATCGCCCGCCAATAGGGCGTGCTGCGGATGAGTTCGCTATGGAGCGTGTGGAAGATCGCGGCACCGCCGAACGCGCCGACCACGGAGAATTGCCCGCCCAAAACCAGCATCACCAATCCGTCGACCGATTGGCTGAGGCTGGCGAGCTGCGGAAAGGCGCTGCCGCGCGTTAGCACCGTCAAGCCCCCAGCGAGCCCGGCAACGGCTCCGGCGAGGGCGAAGGCGCGCAGTTTGATGGCCGTGAGGGAGAGGCCGGAGGCGGCGGCTCGGCCCGGATGGTCGCGGAAAGCGCGTAAGAAGCTCCCGTCGGCGCAAAGCTGAGGCGGCGCAGACCGAGGCCGACCAGCAGGCTCAGTGCCAAGGCAAGCCAAAAGAACGCGGCCCGATCGGCCAAAATCCCGCGCGGCGTGAGGCCGAGCAAGCCATCGTCGCCGCCGGTCCAATCTTTCGCCTGAATGGCGAGCGACCAAAGGCCTTGGGCTACGGCGAGGCTGACCATCGCCAGCGACACGCCGGAGAGACGCACGGCCAGCCCGCCGACGCCGAGTCCGCCGAGCCCGCCGATCAGCGTCGCCGCCCAGCAGCCCTACGGCGAGCGCGCCGCCTTCCGGCAGATCGAGCCGCGCGAGGGGCAGCGTCAGTGCCAAGCCATAGGCCCCAGGCCGAAGAACGCCGCCTGCCCAAACGTCAGCAACCCGCCGACGCCGATCAACCAGTGCAGCGATAGGGCGAACAGCCCGAGGCACAGGATTTCGGTCAGCAGCAGCAGCCCATAGGCGCGCGGGGAGCCGGGCAGTAGGCCTAGCCAGAGCGGAGCGGTCGCCAGCGCCAGCAGGCCGAGGGCGAGCGCTCGTTTCTGCTTCAGCGACCAGGGTTTTAGCGGCGGTGCGCGTTCGGCCAAGGGGGGCGGTCCCGGCGGGGGCGGCGGTTTGCCGCCGAGCCCCTGCGGGCGCAGCCATAGCGTCAGCGCCATAATCAGGAAGGGCAGCACCAGGCTCGATTTCGGCCAGATCACCAGGGCCGCCGATTGCACGAGCCCGATCAGGAAAGCCGCGCGAAACGCCCCTCCCACGCTGCCTAAACCGCCCACAACGACCACGACGAAAGCATCGACCACCAACGTTAGATCGAGCCCCAGATGGGCGGCGTCGCGGGGCAGCAGTAGCGCGCCGCCGAGGCCCGCGAGCCCGGCCCCGAGGGCGAAAACGGCAGTGCGCAAATGATCTTCACGGACGCCCAAAGCGCCCAGCATCGGCGCGTCCAGAGTGGCGGCGCGGATGAGAATGCCAAACCGCGTCCGCCCCATCAGCCGGTGCAGGCCGAAAGCGACCAGGGCGGCGATAGCGATCAGGAAAAGATTATAGACCGGGTAGCGCCGCTCCAGCAGCGTGATCGAGCCCGACAGGCTGGGCCAGCGCGGCCCCAATAAATCTTCCGGCCCCCAAATCGCCAAGGCAGCGTCTTGAATTATCAGCACCAGCGCGAAGGTGGCGAGCAGTTGCAGCAACTCGGGCGCGCGGGAAAGCGGGCGGATCAGGCTGCGCTCGATCCCCGCCCCCAGCAGCGCCACGATCAGCACCGCGCCCAGAATGGCGGCGGGGTAGGGAACATAGGCGAGCAGGCTATAGGCGAGATAGGCCCCCAGCATGGCAAGGCTGCCGTGGGCGAAATTCACCACGCGGCTAACCCCGAAAATCAGGGTCAGCCCCGCGGCGATGAGAAACAAAACCCCGCCGCTGACCAGCCCGTTCAGCAGAACAAACAGCAGGGTTTGCAGCGTTTCCGTCATCTAAACCCTAGTTTCTGGCCTCGGCGGGGCGGCGGCGGTTGCCTTCATCTTCGCTGGGGAGAACGCTGGCCCCATCGATATAGCGCCAGTCTACCATAACACCGCGCCCATCCTTCTGCGCGGTTTTACCGACGAAGGCCCCGAGGGTCGATTGATGATCCCCGGCGCGGAATTTTGCTGGGCCGAAGGGGCTTGAGAATTCCAACCCGCGATAGGCGGCGATCAGTTTTTCCGTCTCGGTCGATCCGGCTTTCTTGAGGGCGGCGGCAATGGTTTGGATGGTGGTATAGCCGACGACCGATCCTAAGCGCGGGCTTTCCTTAAACTTGGCCTCATAGGCAGTTCGGAAGGATCGATGCGCTTCCGTATCGATTTGGGACCAGGGGTAGCCGGTAACGATCCAGCCTTCTGGCGTTTCCTCCTTCAAGGGGTCGAGATATTCCGGCTCGCCGGTGAGGGCGCTGACCACGGCGCGGCCCTTGAACAGATCACGGCTATTGCCTTCCTTCACAAACCGCGCCAGATCCGGCCCAAAGGTAGCGTTAAAGATCGCCTGAGGTTTGGCCGATTCGACGCCTTCCACCGTGGCCCCGGCGTCAAGCTTACCTTGGGCGGGCCATTGCTCGCCGACCCAGGTTACGTCCGAACGCTTGGCGGATAAGGCTTGTTTGAAAGCCGCAACGAACGCCGTGCCATATTCATAATTCGGCGCAACGGTAGCCCAGCGCGTCGCCGGCAGCTTGGCGGCTTCGGCGGCCAGCATTTCGGCCTGCATGGCGGTGGAGGCGCGCAGGCGGAAGACATAGCGCGAGCCCTTGTCCCACACGAGCGCGTCCGACAGCGGCTCCGACGCCACGAACAGAATTTTCTGCCGGTTGGCGTAATCGGCCACGGCAAGCCCGGTGCCCGACGAGAAGGTTCCGGCCAAAAGATCGACCTTTTCCGCCGTCACCAGCTCTTCGGCGTGGCGCGCGGCGTCGGCGGGTTTAAAGCCATCGTCGCGGAACACCACCTCCAGCGGCCGCCCGAGCACGCCGCCCGCGCGGTTGATTTCCTCTAGCGCAAGCTCGATACCCTTCTTATAGGGCAGGGTGAAAGCGGCGAGCGCCGTATAGCTGTTGATCTCGCCGATGCGGATGGGGTCGGCGGCAAAAGCAGGGGTCGCGCCGAGGGCGACGGCGAGGGCGGCGGCAAGGCGGGTGCGGCGCATCCGGGGGCTCCTTAAAGACAGGCAGGTAGGCCGTAACGAGAGGAGCACCCTTGCGTTTTTCTCGCCGGAGGAGCAAGCCGAACCGCCGAGCCTCGGCCCCGCGCAAACTGCACGGGCATACGAATACAGCGTTCGTGGGCGAATGATTACAGGGCTTCGGGGGTGCCGCCGGGCAGAGCGGCGCGCAGCCGGGCCGGAAGCTCCGGCGCGATCTCGGTTTCCGCGCAGAAGGCCAGCAATTGCGCTTCGTCGCCTAAGAGGAAATCGAGCACGCCGCCCAGAAAAGCCGGGTCGTTCGCGCGGGCGCGCACCTCATCGGGCCAAAGGCCGGTGGTCCGCCATCAGGCCGGAGAGGCGGTCGGGTTCGGCGGCGATCCAGGCGAGCGCCTGCAAGGCCAGGGTTTCGGCACTGGCGCGGGCGGCGGTTGAAACGGGTGCGCGGTCGGCTTTCGGGAACTGCATGGCCGCAAGAATAGCGCCCTGGGCTGAAAAATGCGAGGGCATGGAAAGCCGATTGCAGGTTTCGTCCGGCTCTGGAATGGTCTCTTTCATCTGGTTTGCTTTAAAGGATTTGATCGTGGCCGATTCTTCTGCGCTTCCCCCCGCTTCGACCCCTGCCCCGATCCGTTTGGCCGATTACCGCCCGCCGCTCTATCGGCTGCCGAGCGTGGCGCTGACCCTGTGGCTCGACCGCCAACAAACGCGGGTTGAAGCGCGCATTCGCCTGGAACGCGACGCCGAGGTGTATCAGCCGGGCGAGGCTTTGCTATTACACGGGCGCAATCTGACCTTGGAAAGCCTCGCGCTCGATGGGGCGGCGCTGGTGGAAGGCCAGGATTATAGGCTGACCGACGCGGGCTTGCTGCTGCTCGCGCCACCGGAAAGCGGCGAGTTGGTGAGCGTCGTCACGCTCGATCCCAGCGCCAATCTGGAGTTGGAAGGCCTGTACGCTTCGGGCGATATGCTCTGCACCCAATGCGAGGCGGAAGGTTTCCGCAAGATCACCTATTGGCTGGACCGGCCCGATCTTCTGTCGGTCTATACCGTCCGTCTGATTGCTGATACGGCGACTTACCCGGTTCTACTGTCGAATGGTAATTGTATCGAAAGCGGAACGATGGAGGGCGGGAAACATTTTGCCGTCTGGCACGATCCCTTCCCCAAGCCTGCCTATCTGTTCGCCGTGGTTGCCGGAAATCTGGTGAAAAGCGCCGATAGTTTCACCACCCGCAGCGGGCGGACCGTCGCGCTCGAAATCTGGACGCGCGCAGCGGATGCCGCCAAGACGGGGCACGCGATGGAATCGCTGAAACACGCGATGGCCTGGGACGAGGAAGTTTTCGGCCTCGAATATGATCTCGGCATTTATATGATCGTCGCCGTGGGCGATTTTAATATGGGGGCGATGGAGAATAAGGGGCTGAACGTCTTCAATACAAAATATGTGTTGGCCGACGCCCAAACCGCAACCGATTTAGATTATCAGGGCATCGAAGCGTCATCGCCCATGAATATTTCCATAATTGGACCGGCAACCGCGTTACCTGCCGCGATTGGTTCCAGCTTTCCTTGAAGGAAGGGTTGACGGTCTTCCGCGATCAGCAGTTTTCGGCGGATATGAATTCGGCAGCGGTGCAGCGGATTTCCAACGTGCGGGGCTTACGCGCCAGCCAGTTCCCCGAGGATGCCGGGCCGACGGCGCACCCGGTGCGGCCCGATTCCTACCTTGAAATCAATAATTTCTATACCGCAACAGTCTATAATAAGGGCGCGGAAGTGGTGCGCATGTACCATACATTCCTGGGGGCCGAGGGCTTCCGGCGCGGGATGGACCTTTATTTCGCCCGCCACGACGGCCAGGCCGTCACCTGCGACGATTTCCGCGCGGCGATGGCGGATGCCAATGATGTCGATCTGCTCCAGTTCGAGCGCTGGTATTCCCAGGCGGGCACGCCGGTTTTGCGCGTTTCCGATAGTTACGATTCCGAAACGAAAATCTATACGCTGACCCTCACCCAAGCTTGCGCACCGACGCCCGGCCAGCCGGTGAAAGCTCCCTTCCTGATGCCGGTGGCGATGGGGCTGCTTACACCTGCCGGGGCGGAACTGCCGACGCGGCTGGTGGGCGAGGTGGCCGCCCATATCGGCACGCGCGTGCTGCGGCTGACCGAGGTTCGGCAAAGCTTCCTGTTCGTCGATGTGCCGGAGCATCCGATTCCCTCGCTGCTGCGTGGCTTCTCCGCCCCGGTGAAGCTGGAGCGCGATTGGACCGATGCGGAGCTGGCGATTCTGGCGGCTCATGATAGCGATCCGTTCGCGCGCTGGGAGGCGGGGCAAACGGTGCTCGTGCGCCATCTGCTCGCCGAAGCCGATCCGGCGAACGCCGCGCCGGGGGCCGATCTGCCGGAAACGGTGGCGGCGCTGATTGCGGCAACCCTCGCGCCCTTCACCGGCGCGCCGGACGGGAAAGCCGATCCGGCTTTTGCCGCGCTCTGCCTGGCGCTGCCGGGGGAAGCCTATCTGGCCGAACTGGTGACTATCGTCCACCCCGACCGGCTGCACGCCGCGCGCAACGCCCTGCGCGTCGCTATCGGCCGCAGCTTTGCCGCCGAACTCCGCCTGATTGCCGAGCGGTTCACGGACACCGGCCCCTATCAGCCGACAGCGGCGGCCGCCGGGCGGCGGGCGTTACGCAATGCGGCGCTCGATCTTTTGTGCGCGAGCGGCGATCCGGCGGCCCTGGCCCAGGCGGCTACTCAAGCCCGCGCGGCGGGCAATATGACCGACCGGCTGGCGGCGCTGACGGCGATTGTCGATACCGATTTGCCGGAGCGCGCGGCGATTCTCGACGCTTTCCGCGCCGATTTTGCCGATGACGCGCTGGTGCTGGATAAATGGTTCACCGTGCAAGCCCTCTCCCGCCGCGCCGATACGCTGGCACAGGTGCGCGCGCTGCTGGACCATCCGGAGTATGACGGCAAGAACCCGAATAAGGTGCGGGCGCTGGTGGGGGCCTTCACCTCCGGCAACCGCGCCCAGTTCCACGCACTCGACGGGGCGGGCTATGCTTTTCTCGCCGATCAGGTGATCGCCATCGATGGTTTCAACGGCAAGCTCGCCGCGCGACTGGTCGCCCCGCTGGGGCCGTGGAAGAAGTTCGATCCGACCCGGCAAGCCTTAATGCGCGGCGCGCTGGATCGGATTAGGAAAGTGCCGGGCCTGTCGAAAGACGTAACGGAGATCGTCGAAAAGGCCCTGGTGGCGTGAGGCTGACGCTCCCCGACCGGCTGAAGCAGGGCGGGCTTGCCGCACTCGCAGGCCTCGGCCTGCTTTTTCCGCAGGCGTTGCCGATCATCCTCGGGCTGCTGCTGCTGGTGCTGGGCGGGGAAGCCTGGGGAAGCGGCAACTGGCCGGGGCGCGACGCGGTGCGGCGGCTGCGGTGGGCCGGGCTCGTCTTTCTCCTGCCCTGTTGGCGCTGGCGTTGAGCCTTGGGCCGAATGGCCGGGGCCAGCGCTG
>NZ_LAJY01000286.1 GCF_000963705.1 Elstera litoralis
GGCTAACCCCGAAAATCAGGGTCAGCCCCGCGGCGATGAGAAACAAAACCCCGCCGCTGACCAGCCCGTTCAGCAGAACAAACAGCAGGGTTTGCAGCGTTTCCGTCATCTAAACCCTAGTTTCTGGCCTCGGCGGGGCGGCGGCGGTTGCCTTCATCTTCGCTGGGGAGAACGCTGGCCCCATCGATATAGCGCCAGTCTACCATAACACCGCGCCCATCCTTCTGCGCGGTTTTACCGACGAAGGCCCCGAGGGTCGATTGATGATCCCCGGCGCGGAATTTTGCTGGGCCGAAGGGGCTTGAGAATTCCAACCCGCGATAGGCGGCGATCAGTTTTTCCGTCTCGGTCGATCCGGCTTTCTTGAGGGCGGCGGCAATGGTTTGGATGGTGGTATAGCCGACGACCGATCCTAAGCGCGGGCTTTCCTTAAACTTGGCCTCATAGGCAGTTCGGAAGGATCGATGCGCTTCCGTATCGATTTGGGACCAGGGGTAGCCGGTAACGATCCAGCCTTCTGGCGTTTCCTCCTTCAAGGGGTCGAGATATTCCGGCTCGCCGGTGAGGGCGCTGACCACGGCGCGGCCCTTGAACAGATCACGGCTATTGCCTTCCTTCACAAACCGCGCCAGATCCGGCCCAAAGGTAGCGTTAAAGATCGCCTGAGGTTTGGCCGATTCGACGCCTTCCACCGTGGCCCCGGCGTCAAGCTTACCTTGGGCGGGCCATTGCTCGCCGACCCAGGTTACGTCCGAACGCTTGGCGGATAAGGCTTGTTTGAAAGCCGCAACGAACGCCGTGCCATATTCATAATTCGGCGCAACGGTAGCCCAGCGCGTCGCCGGCAG
>NZ_LAJY01000287.1 GCF_000963705.1 Elstera litoralis
CGACGCCAAGGGGAGCGGGCTTAAGCCGCGTCAATCGATCGAAATATTGGCGCTCGCGAGGAACTTCGCCCAGCGGGCCGATTCAGCCTTCATCATTGCGCCGAATTCTGCCGGGGTATCGCCGACGATTTCGGTGCCTTCCGCCGCGAGCCGTTCCTTGATGAGCGGCGAGCCGAGCGCGGCCAAAGTTGCGTCGCGCAGTTTTTGGATGACCGGCTGCGGCGTGTTTTTCGGCACGGAAAACCCATACCAAGCAGCCGAGGTATAGTCCGGTAAACCGCTTTCGGCGACGGTCGGAATCGTGGCCAGCTTTTCCACGCGCTTATCGGTGGTTACGGCCAGCGGCACCATTTGCCCGCCGTCGATCAGGCCGAGCACGGAAGGAAGCGTCGTCACCATAAAATCCCCGCGTCCGCCCAGCATATCGTTTAAGGCCGGGCCAGCGCCTTTATAGGGAATGTGAACCGCGTCGATATTCGCCTGGGCGAGCAGGAGGGCGGTGGCCAAATGGCTGGCCGACCCATTGCCCGCCGATCCATAGCTCAGCAGGCCAGGTTTGGCTTTGCCGTAGGCCATGAGGTCTTTGAAGCTTTTGAATTGGGAGTTCTTGGCGACAACGACGACGAGGGGGGTGCGCGCGATCAGAGTAATCGGCGCGAAAGCTTCCAGCGGGTCGATCCGTAAATTCTTGAAGAGATGGGGATTGACCACCATCGGCCCTTGATTGGCCATGAGAACCGTATAGCCATCGGGCTTGGCACTGGCGACGGTCTGCGAGGCGACGTTGCCGCCCGCCGTGCCGTTATTCTCGACAATCATCGTTTGGCCGAGCTTCTCGCCGACACCATTGGCGACCAGCCGGGCAATCGCGTCGGTACCGCCGCCCGCCGCATAGGGAACGAGCAACCGAATCGGCCGACTTGGGAAACTATCGGTTTGGGCGAAAGCCCGCGTGACGGGGACGACCGAAGCCGTAGCAATGAGTAGCGCGAAGAGCGAGCGGCGATTGAGCATCTTTTTTCCTCCCAGGGTTATCTTGAGCACAGCATTCCTCGGTCGTGCCGCAGTTTCTGAGCGGCGCGCAGATTCGATCAGTCGCCAGCCGGGGCGTGGCGCGTGAGGGTGATGCCCCCTCGGTTAGACCGGTCTCGGGGTCGCCTTCTGCGGGCGCGGGCCGAGGCTGTGGGGGCGGGATAGTGTGCTTACAGCAGATAGCGCGTCGCAATTCGGATATGAATTGCAAATATCGGCAGGATTAATGCGTAAAGGTTATAAATTAGGCGGTTGGACTAACCCCAACGCTGCATCAGCATGTCGTAGAAGCGCTGTCCCGCCGGGGAGAGGCTCGCCCCGCGCCGCCGCACAATACCGACCGTGCGGGTTACGACGGGATTGACGAGGGGGCGGCTGGCGAGCACCGGATGCGGCCCAGCGGGCAGGCTCATGCGCGGCAGGGCGGCGATGCCGAGCCCGGCTTCCACCAAACCGAGGGAGGTGGAGAGATGCTGAACCTCATAGAACCAGCGCGGGCGCCAGTCGGTTTGCGCCAATTGCAGATCGAGTATCAGCCGATTGCCGCTGAGCCGCCCAACGGTGATGAAACGATAGGGTTTCAACTCCTGCCAGGAAACTTCCTTGCGGGCGGCCAACTCGTGATCGCCCCTACAGGCTAAAACAAAAGGCTCTTCGACCAGAGGATCGAAGGTAATTTCCGACTCTTGTGTGCCGAGGAGCGTAATCCCCAACTCCACCTCGCCATTCAAAACCGATTGCAGCACCGCATTGGCCCCCTCATCGACCACGCGAATACGGATATTGGGATAGGC
>NZ_LAJY01000288.1 GCF_000963705.1 Elstera litoralis
CGGGCGATTCGCTGGTGGCGGGCACCTTGGTCGGCCTCGTACAGGGCGAGCCGTTGGCCGATGCCGTTCAGCGCGGTTTGCGCCTTGCCGCCGCCACCTTGACCCGTCTTGGAGTATAAAATGGCCCTGCCGTCCGCCGTTCGCCTGTTGCCCGAAGTCGCCGATGCTCTGGCCGAGGGCCGCCCGGTGGTCGCGCTCGAATCGACGATTATCGCCCACGGCATGCCCTATCCGCAGAATGTGGAAACCGCGCGCCGGGTCGAAGGGTTGATCCGCGCGGGCGGCGCGGTTCCGGCGACGATTGCCGTGGTCGATGGCGCGATTCAAGTGGGCCTCGACGCCGATCTGCTGGAGCGGCTCGGCACGGCGGACACTGTGGCGAAACTCTCGCGCCGCGACCTGCCGATGGCGATTGCCACCAAACGCCTGGGCGCGACGACGGTCGCGACAACGATGATCGGCGCCAGCCTCGCCGGGATTTCGATTTTCGTCACGGGCGGCATCGGCGGGGTTCACCGGGGGGCGGAGCAGAGTTTCGATATTTCCGCCGATCTCACGGAACTCAGCCGCACCAATGTCGGCGTGGTCTGCGCCGGAGCGAAATCGATCCTCGATTTGCCGAAAACCCTGGAGACGCTGGAAACCCTGGGCGTGCCGGTTATCGGCTATCAGACGGATCGGTTCCCGCCCTTCTACGCCCGCACCTCCGATCTGCCGGTCGATCATCGCGCCGAAAGCGCGGCGGAAATCGCGGCTATTCTGGCGGCAAAATGGGCGCTGGGGCTCGATGGCGGCGCGGTTATCGCCAATCCCGCGCCTGCCGAAACCGCGCTGCCCGCCGATGAGATCGAAACCTATATCGCTCAAGCCATTGCCGAAGCCCGCGCCCAGGGCGTGCGCGGCAAAGCGGAAACGCCGTTTCTGTTAAAACGCATCACCGAACTGACAGGCGGCCGGTCGCTCGCCGCCAATATCGCTTTAGTCGAAAATAATGCGCATCTAGGGGCCGCCATTGCGGTTGCCTTGGCGGGACGGCGCGCTTTCGGGTAACATGCTTTGGCCGAGCCTTGGCGTTTCGGCAAAGCTTCATTTTTATCTCGATCCTCCGTCCCTCCCGGACGGCGGAAAAAAAAGGGTTATCGTCAACCGCATGGCCCAGTCGCCCTCCTCGAACGCGCCGCCGACCGTCTCGACCCTGAGCGGCAATAAAATCGCGATCGATCCGCAACTCGCGCTGTTTATACAGCAGATGGCGAGTAAGGAGTTCGTGGCGGAAGATATGGTGGCGCTGGCGCGCACGGTCTATGTGCATGTGCTGCTGCGGGCACGGCAATCCTCCGAGGGGCACCGGATGAGCCGCGATTTGATCCTCGGGCTCACGGGGCGCGTGCTGACCCAGATGGTCGGCTTCTACCTGGACGCCAGCGATGTCGCCGATCTGCTCGATGAGGCCGATGCCCCCGCCGCCAAAGGCGGGGAGGAAGCGGAGGCCGATGCGCCCAGCGACCCGATGGAAGCGCGGCGCAAGCGTTTGGCGGCAGCAAAACAAAAATCTGGCGGTTAATTCGCAAAAAGCCATTGAATTTTCACAAAGGCTTGCCAAAGTACCTGAATGCCCTGGCAGGTTTGCCAGGGGTTGAGACGGAGGGAATTATGGCTCAAGGTTGGCAGACGCCGGGTTGGCAGTCGCAGCGCACGACGCGCACCGTCGATCAGGCGGCATACGACGCCGGCCTGCGCAGCTATATGTTGCGCATTTTCGCGTATATGGCCGGTGGTTTGGCGGTAACGGGGCTTGTCGCCGCAATGGTGGCGAGCAGCCCAGCAATGGTTCAGATGATCTTCGGCACGCCGCTGAAGTGGGTGGCGATGCTCGCCCCGATTGGCGTGGTTCTCCTGTTCTACGGGATGATCCACCGCATGTCGGCAGCCACGGCGCAGGCCGTGTTCTGGGGGTATTCGGCGCTAATGGGCGTGTCGATGGCCAGCATCTTCTTGGTCTTTACCGGCCAGTCGATTGCGCAGGTCTTCTTCATCTCGCGTCGGTGTTCTTGACGGCGGCGGTTTACGGTTACACGACGAAGAAGGACCTTACCTCCATCGGCAGCTTCCTGCTGATTGGCATGGTCGGTATCTTCATCG
>NZ_LAJY01000289.1 GCF_000963705.1 Elstera litoralis
GCAGATCAAGTTTACACCTGAAACCACCCATCGGATCGTTCGGAATACTGTAGGCGTGACTCGGGTGGTTTGGCAAGGTGATCTTAGCGCGAACAAAGCCGGGAACCGCCGCTGTCGCGAATCAATCACAGTCCCCCGCCGGAGAAAATTACCGAGCCCCTGATACGTCAGCCAGGAGCCAGAATAAAATTCTGACAAGCCAACAAACAAAATGCCTGACGCGACCTATGGGTCAAGTCAGGCATTTTTGCAATTTGTCTAAAATGTCGGGTCGAGAAACAGCTTTCACTCTTCTCAACCTAACAGCGCGCCCCAGATGGGACGGCTAGACTTAGTTGGCGGCGTTCAAAGCCTTAACGCGCGCCGACAGACGCGACATTTTGCGCGCAACCGTGTTGCGATGCAAAAGGCCCTTGCTGACGCCACGATCCAGCTCGGGTTGGGCAGCTTGCAGGGCGCTGCGCGCATCGGCGTAGCTACCGGCGGAAAGGGCCAGTTCGACCTTCTTCACGAAGGTGCGAATCCGGCTCACGCGGGCCTTGTTCACAGCCGTGCGACGTTCGGTCTGACGAATACGCTTCTTTGCGGACAGATGGTGAGCCATTGCTCTACAAACTCATTCTACTGGCTAAAACAGAGGCGTGCTTGTACCGGGTGCCGGGGGCAGAGTCAAGGGCGGTCTCGCATCGAACTGTCACATCCGCCGCCCGCCCCGGCTCAGCGGTGCTTGAAATTCGGCGGGCGCTTTTCGGCGAAAGCGTTCATGCCTTCCTTCTGATCTTCCAGCGCGAAACTGCTGTGGAACAGGCGGCGCTCGAACTTCACGCCTTCGGCCAGGGTGGTTTCATAGGCGCGGTTCACGGCTTCCTTGGCCATCAGCACGACGGGCCGGGAGAGGGTGGCGATTTGCGTTGCGACCTTCAGGGCCTCCTCCAGCAGATCGGCGACCGGAATGATGCGGGAGACCAGCCCGGCGCGTTCGGCCTCTGCGGCGTCCATCTGGCGGCCCGTGAGGCACATTTCCATCGCCTTGGACTTGCCGACGAAGCGGGTGAGGCGCTGCGTGCCGCCCGAACCGGGAATCGTGCCGATGGTGATTTCCGGTTGGCCGAAACGCGCGTTATCGCCCGCCAAAATAAAGTCGCACATCATCGCCAGCTCGCAGCCGCCGCCGAGCGCATAGCCCGCCACCGCCGCGATCACCGGCTTGCGACAAAGCGTGACGCGCTCCCAATCGTTGAGGCCGATGAAATTTTGCGAGAAGGCTTCAACGAAGCTCTTGTCCTTCATTTCCTTAATATCGGCCCCGGCGGCAAAGGCGCGCTCCGAGCCGGTGATGACGATACAGCCGATGGCATCGTCATTCTCGAACCCGGTCAGGGCTTCGGCCAATTCGGCGATGAGTTGCTTCGACAGCGCGTTCAGCGCCTTCGGGCGGTTGAGGGTAATCAGGCCCACTGGGCCGCGTGTTTCCGCAAGAATGGTTTCGAATGCCATCGTTTCTCCCCTTTAGATGTTTTTTACAAAGCCGGTGCCAGTGTGAAGCGCACGGTCAACTCCCGCGCGGGGCGGCCGAATTCGAGGCGCAGGCTTTCGCCCTCCCGCCGGAACAGCGTCTCTTCCTCCCGCCGCCAACCGAGTTGCGGCAGCGAGGTGGCGTAGAAGGCCAGCACGCTCGCCCGGTCGGTCGCACCCTTGGCATAGGTGATAACGATGCGCCCCTGCGGACTGTCGAAGCTGAACGGCGGCTCCGGCGTCGCCAGCGCCGGGGCGAGCGGCACATCTTCCATCCCAGCGAGGTAGCGATGTTGAGCGACCGCCCCCCGACTGGCGAGCCCCAAGGGCAGCAGGGCGAGGGAGCACAGCAGGGAACGGCGGAGCATGGGAACACTCTCTAAGGTTGACACGTCGCACAGAAGAAGCTCGATCGGCCCGATTGGACCAGCCGTTCGATCACAGCGCCCGCCCCGCAGCGCGGGCAAGCCTCGTCCGAGCGACCATAAACCTGAAAGCGATGCTGAAAATAGCCCAACTCGCCATTCGGCTGCTGATGATCGCGTAACGTGGAGCCCCCCGCCGCAATCGCCGCCGCCAGAACCGTTTTCACGGCCTCTACGAGACGCGAAGTTTCCGCGCCCGTCAAGTCTCCCGCCGCGCGGGCCGGGTGAATGGCCGCCTTATGCAAGGCTTCACAGGCGTAGATATTACCGATCCCGGCAACGTAGCGCTGATCCAGCAGCACGGCTTTAATCGGGGCGATGCGCCCGGCCAAGGCATTGGCGAATTGCGCGGGCGAAAACCCGTCGCCCAAGGGTTCCGGCCCGATGTCGCGCAACAGAGCGTGGCCCGCTTCCTCCCCCGGCGCGATCCAATCGACCGAACCGAAGCGGCGCGCGTCGTTAAAGCGCACTACCGGCCCCCGGTCGGTCTCCATGACGAAATGATCGTGCTTGTCGAGATCGTTTGGGCGCGCGGGCGAAATCACCATGCGGCCCGACATGCCGAGGTGGATGAGCAGCGCGTCGCCGCCGCTCAGATCGACCAGCAGATATTTCGCCCGCCGCCGCAGCGCCGTAACTTTCCGTCCGGTCAAGCGCTCGGCCAGCCGGTCCGGGAACGGGCGGCGCAGGTTCGGGCGGCGGACGAGAACCTGCGTAAAGGTCGCGCCGAGCAAGACCGGCTCCAATCCCCGGCGGACGGTTTCGACCTCAGGAAGTTCGGGCATTGGAGTTTAAGACCGGGGCGCGTGTTTGGCGAGAATGCGCTGGAGCGTGCGCCGATGCATGCGCAAGCGCCGCGCCGTTTCCGACACATTACGGTCGCACTGCTCGAAGACCCGCTGAATATGCTCCCAGCGCACCCGTTCCGCCGACATCGGCAGTTCCGGCGGCGGCGGCAGCGATGAGCCCTCGCCGACGCGCAAAGCCGCTTCGATGGCGTCGGCATCCGCCGGTTTGGGCAGGTAATCGACCGCACCCGCTTTCACCGCCGCCACCGCCGTTGCGATATTGCCGTAGCCGGTGAGCATGACGATGCGCATATCTTCCCGCGCCTCGCGCAGGGCGGCGACCACATCCAGACCATTGCCATCGGTCAGGCGCAAATCGACGACGGCGTAATCGGGCGGGGCTTCTTGCGCCAAGCGAATGCCCTCGGCCACCGTGCTCGCGGTCCGCACCTCGAACCCGCGCTTCTCCATCGCCCGCGCGAGGCGGGTGAGCAAGGGCAGATCATCGTCCACCAGCAGCAGCGCGCGCGCATCGGGACTGAGCGGCGGCAGATCGCCGTCTGCAAAATCGGCAGGAAGATCGGGGGGCGGGGTGTCGGTCATCGGCGTTTCCTCGTTTCGTTTCTTATATAACCCTATTTCTTATATGGGAATTCGGTTTCATCCCTCATTCTGCCGCGCTCTCCCGCGATCCCGCAAGCGGCGGCAAGGGGGCCGCCCCCCAGCTTTTGCCGCCCCAGGCCAAATCGCCCGACAGCCGGTCGCGCTCCCAAGCGATCAGCACCCGCGCGCCCCCGAGCCCACCCCCCTCCGGGTCGCTGCGGTCGCCATTGCCGAACTCGACGGTGGCACCGGTATGGAACAGCAGCGTCGTGGCGATGAACACGCCCAACCCCATATGGCCGCTTTCCCCTTCGCGGGTGGAAATATAGGGCTCGCCCAGCCGGTCGAGCACCGTGGTCGGGAAGCCCGGCCCATCGTCTTCGATTAGAATGGCGAGGTCTTCGGCATCCCACAGTACGGTAATCGCTACGCGGTTTTGCGCGAATTGCGTGGCGTTATTGATAAAATTAGTCAGGCCGTGAACCAGTTCCGGCGTGCGCGGCAAAGTCGGCTCGTCGCCCGCGCAATCGGGGCTGGGGACCATATCGACCTCGGTCGCCAAGGTTTCCGCGGCTTCGGCCAATTCGGTGAGCAGAACGGTAACGGGGGTCAGATCCAGCGGCGATTCGGATTTGCGCTCGGGCGCGTCGGTGAGCCCCGCTAGAATTTCCCGGCAGCGGCTGGCCTCGCTTTGCAGCAACTCGATATCGTCGCGGATCGGGCTATCCAGCGGCACATCGCGCAGCAATTCCTTCGTGACCACGGCGATGGTGGAGAGCGGGCTTCCCAGCTCGTGCGCCGCCGCCGCCGCCACCCCGCCGACCGCGAGAGGCGCTGCTCGCGCGCCAAGGCCATCTTGGTGGCCGTCAAGGCATTCGCCATGCTGCGCGCTTCCGCCGCCACGCGCCAGGCATAGCCGCCGACGAACAGAACAGTCGTCACCAACGCCACCCACACCCCGCCGAGATAGAGCCGGGGCAGCGTCAACCCCACGGCATCGGGCCAGGGCAGCGGCTTATAGAGAAAGGCCAGCAGCGTCACCGCGCCAATCGCCATCGCCCCCAGCGCCATCGTCGAGCGCAGCGGCAGGATGGTCGCGGAGATCGTCACCGGCACGATGATAATCATGGCGAAGGGGTTCTGGAGCCCGCCGGTCAGATAGAGCAGCGCGCTGACCTGGGTCACGTCGAAGGCGAGATGCAGCGTCGCCATCCGCCGCCCGAGCCAAGCCGACGACGGGCGATTGTTCAGCAAATGCAGATTGGCCACCGCCGAGGCGGCAATCACCGCCAAACAGGCCGCCAGCGGCGTTTCGAGATGCAGCAGGACTTCCGTAATATAGATGGCCAGCACCTGCCCGAACAGCCCGATCCAGCGCAAATAGAGCAGCGTGCGCACCCGCACGGCCCCGCGCGCGGCGGGCAGTTCCTCGGTATTCAGCAGCGAACGCTGCGCACGGCCCGGCAACCGGGGGGACGCAAGCCCGCCCGGCGAAGGCCGATCCGACGGCAACACGGCAGGCGGCGTTTTCGCGGAGTCGGTATCGCTCGCCTCCGCCGCGCGCGCGGCTGCCCGGTTTTTCTTCCACGCCCGAAATCCTAGCATGGCATGAGATATAGGACGGATCGGGGCTGGACGCATAGGAGAACTCCATGCACCATCCGCCGCACTGAGACGATGCGACGGAACGTCACCATGATTCCCCATTTCCTCTGGGCCGAGTTCGACCGGCTCACGGGCCGCCAAGTTCACGATCTGCTGCGCCTGCGCCAAGATGTTTTCGTGGTGGAACAAAATTGCCCCTTCCCCGAAATCGACGGGCGCGACCCTGCGGCCGAACATCTGCTAGCGTTCGATCCGACGCGCAAGGGCGGCGCGCTGGTCGGAACCCTGCGCCTACTCGACGGGGCCGTCGCCCCCCACGGCAGTTCTCTTGCGACGCTGCTTTCCGATGCCGCGACCACTATCGGGCGGATCGTCGTCGCGCCCGAGTATCGCGGCGTCAAACTCGGCGGCCTGCTGCTGACCGAAGCCATCCGCCAAGTCGAAACCACGCGCGGCCCGCACATTATGCAGCTTTCCGCCCAGGCCCATCTGGAGGGCTTCTATGCCCGCTTCGGTTTCGGTGCGGTCGGCGAAGAGTATCTCGAAGACAATATTCGCCACATCGACATGCGCCGCCCCGCCCCGGCCACCGAGAGCGCGGCGTGATCCCTCTGCGCGTCACCGATCTCGTCAAGCGCTTCGGCCCGCCCGGCACCCCGGCGGCGGTCGATGAACTCAGCTTCACCATCGCCCCCGGCAGCATTACGGCGCTGCTTGGCGGCAATGGCGCGGGCAAGACGACGACGATTTCCATGCTGCTGGGGTTGCTGACGCCGACATCGGGGCAGATCGAGGTGTTGGGCATCGATATGGTGCGCAATCGCTATGCCGCCCTGCCGCGCCTCAATTTCTCCAGCCCTTATGTGGAACTACCGTTTCGGCTCACCGTGCGCCAGAATCTCGCCGTCTATGGTCGGCTTTATAACGTGCCGCGCCTCAAAGAGCGCATTGATGAGGTTCTGGAAGATTTGAGCCTCACCGCTTTGCGCGACCGGCCCTTAGGCAGCCTGTCTGCCGGACAGAAAACGCGCGCCGGGCTGGCGAAAGCCCTCATCAATCAGCCCGAGCTGCTCTTGCTGGACGAGCCGACCGCCTCGCTCGACCCCGATACCGGCGATTGGGTGCGCACCTATCTCGCGCAGTTCCAGGCGAAAACCGGCGCGACGCTGCTGCTCGCCAGTCACAATATGGGCGAGGTCGAACGGCTGGCCGACCGAGTGCTGATGATGCGCGCGGGAAAACTCGTCGACGATGATACGCCCGCCGGTCTGATCGCCCGCTATGGCCGCACCACCCTGGAGGAAGTGTTCTTGGATATCGCCCGCGCCGGCCGAACGGAGCCCGCATGAGCGCCGTTGCCGCCTCCCTCACGCGCATCGCGGCTCTCATTCTGCGCCATATGTATTTGCTGCGCGGCTCCTGGGCGCGGATGGCGGAACTGGTGTACTGGCCGACCGTGCAGCTTTGCATCTGGGGCTTCTTCACCAATTTCTTCACCAGCCGCAGCCCGTGGCTCGAACAGGCCTTCGGCGTGCTCATCGCGGGCGTGCTGCTGTGGGAAATCACCGTGCGCAGCCAAATCGGCGTGTGTTTGGCATTCTTGGAGGAAATCTGGTCGCGCAATCTCGGCAGCCTGTTCGTCACGCCGCTGCGCCCGCTGGAGTTCGCCGCCTCGCTGGCCAGCATGGGCCTCATCCGCGTCATCCTCGGCGTCGGCCCGGCGGCGCTGATTGCGCTGCTGTTCTACGATTATTCGCTGTTCGCAATGGGGCCGGTTCTGCTGCTGTTTTTCAGTCAGTTGATCCTGATGGGCTGGGCGATGGGGATTGCCCTGTCCGGCGTCGTCCTGCGCGTCGGCCTCGGGGCCGAAAACCTCGCCTGGATGGGCACCTTCATTCTCGCGCCACTTGCCGGGATCTATTACCCCGTCGAAAGCCTGCCCGGCTGGCTGCAACCGATCTCCTACGCCCTACCCGCCGCCCACGTCTTCGAAGGCATGCGCGCAGTGATGTTCGGCAAGCCAGTGCCGTGGAACCATCTGCTCGCCGCGATCGGGCTGAACGCGGTCTATATGATCGGCGCGGGTTTTATCTTCCACCGCTGCTTCAATGCCGCCCGTAAAGCCGGGAAACTGTTGCAGACGGGGGAATAGCTAAAGCGCCTTCTCCCACGTCTCGCCGATCAGCTTCTGCCCGAAACTCTCATGGGCTTCCGATTCGATCAGCCGATAGCCCGCCGCCTCATAGAGCCGCCGCGCCGGGAGCAGAATCGAGTTGGTCCAGAGGATGATTTTACCGTAGCCCGCCGCGCGCGCAAAATCGTCGCAGGTCTTAACCAGCCGCGCCCCGAGCCCGAGGCCGCGCGCGAAAGCTTCCACATAGAGAATGCGGAGTTGGGCGACGCCGGGAGAGTGCTCGACCAGCATCACCGAGCCCAGAATTTCGCCGTTCCGCGCGGCGACCCAGCAGGCCTCTTTCTCCGGCTGAACGGTGGCGATGAAGCGCGCCGCGATCTCGGCCAGCATCGCTTCGAAACTGCCATCCCAGCCGAATTCCTGCGTATAGAGCCGGGTTTGCCGGTGGATAATCCAGCCTAAATCGCCGGGTTGATGGGGCCGAATGAGGGTTTCGCCCGCGCTTTGGCCGAGGTCGAGTACCTGCCGGATGCTGCTCATCGCGGCCTCCAAACGCGCCCGGTCGGCGGGCGGCACGGCGCGCAGCAGGGCGGCGACTTCGGCGCGGGATGTTTCTTCGAGCGGGGCAAAACGGGTTCGGCCCGCCTCGGTCAGTGCGAGAACCTGTTGCCGCCCGTCCTGATCGGAGCGGTGGCGGGCGAGCAGCCCTTGCGCCTGGAATTTCTTCAGCAGGCGGCTGAGATAGCGGGATCGAGCCCCAACTCGCGCCCCAAATCACGCGCCGTCAGCCCGTCGCGATGGGCGAGTTCATAGAGCACGCGGGCTTCGGTGAGCGAATAGGGGCTGTTCAACAGCCCTTCCTCCAGCACGCCGATTTTCGCCGTGTAGAAGCGGTTGAAGGCGCGGATGCTATCGATCTGCGCAAGGTCCGGCTCAAGAATCATGGCGCGTTCTTTCTCATTTATTTGACTATAGCAACTTATTTGATTGCTGAAGTCAATGATATGAAAAGCACCGCCCCCAAACGAAAACCGCCCCACCCTCGGTTGAGGATGGGGCGGCTGTCTAAAGCTTTAAACCGAAAGGCTTAACCCTTAGGCCGGGCGACGCGCCGGGCCACGGCCTGCGGGCTT
>NZ_LAJY01000029.1 GCF_000963705.1 Elstera litoralis
GTGCTCACCGCCGAGCGTAGCGCCGCCGCAGCGCCGCGCCAGCCGGGCACCAACGCCCGCCCGTCGCTGCTGCCCAGCGTCGCGTCGGTCGTCGCGGTTGCCTCGGGCAAGGGCGGGGTTGGGAAATCGACCACTGCTGCCAATCTCGCCGTAGCGCTGGCGCAATCGGGCTTGAAGGTCGGGCTGCTCGATGCCGATATCTTCGGCCCCTCCGCGCCGCGCATGATGGGCCTCACCGCCCGGCCCGAGTTGAATGCGGAGAAGAAGCTCATCCCGCTGCAAGCGCACGGGGTTGCGGTCATGTCCATCGGCTTCCTGGTCGCCGAGGATAATGCGATGATCTGGCGCGGGCCGATGGTGATGGGCGCGCTCGAACAATTGATGCGCGACGTTGCCTGGGGACCGCTCGATGTGATGATTATCGACATGCCCCCCGGCACCGGCGATGCGCAACTGACCATCGCCCAGCGCGTGCCTTTGGCGGGCGCGGTCATCGTCTCGACGCCGCAAGATATTGCCCTGCTGGACGCCCGGCGCGGCATCGCTATGTTCCGCCGCGTGGAGGTGCCCATTCTCGGCATCGTCGAGAATATGAGCTACTTCCTCTGCTCCAACTGCGGCCACCGCGCCGATATTTTCAGCCACGGCGGCGCGCATAAGGAAGCCGACACGCTGGGCGTGCCCTTCCTCGCCGAAATCCCGCTGGAGCCTGCGATTCGCGAAGCGTCCGATGGCGGCACGCCCCTGGTGGTGAGTGCGCCGGACAGCCGCAGCGCCGCGCTCTATCGTGGTCTGGCCGAAAAAGGTCCGCGCGCAGATTGGCGCAGCAGCCCGGCCAGCGCCGACGATCCGGGGGGTGTGATGACCAAGACGCGCAACAAATCACCAAAGCCGAACAATCTCAAACCTCGGCCCGTGCCCGACTTCGATAAATATACGGCAGAAGATAGCGCGATGAAGCCTCTTCTGCTGGAAAGATTGGCCCAGAGCGATCGAGCCATAGAGGTAAAGCTTGATGATCTCTGATCGCGATGGATGATTAGCACCCCCAAGAAAAAACCCCGCACCTTTTGCAAAGCGCGGGGTTTTCCAAGGATGAGCTACAGGCTGCTTACGCAACCGTCGCCTTCGGCTTACGCGGCACGACCTTTTCGGCGATACGCGCGGACTTGCCGCGACGGTCGCGCAGGTAATAGAGCTTCGCGCGGCGCACGGCCCCGCGACGCACCACTTCGATGCCCGCAAGACGCGGCGAGTAGAGCGGGAACACGCGCTCGACGCCTTCGCCGTAGGAAATTTTCCGCACGGTGAAGTTGGAGTTGATACCGGAGTTCTTACGGGCGATCACCACGCCTTCATAGGCCTGGATACGCTCGCGCGTGCCTTCGATAACCTTCACCTTCACCTTTACGGTATCGCCAGGAGCGAAAACCGGAATGGGATTGTCGGCGGTGAGCTTCGCAATCTGCTCTTGCTCAAGAGTCTGAATGATGTTCATTGCATCTTCCTTTGAGGATCGAGAGAAGCCATCGGCCTTGCAGCCGGGGCTTATCGAGAGCGGTACGGGGATTGCTCCCCTTACCGTGACGGCCCAAAATTACTTTCGGGCCGGGACTGAACGGGCCTCGAAGGCCCGCATCAGATCGGGTCGGCGGGCGCGGGTAATGGCCTCGGCTTGCGCCTGACGCCACCGCGCGATTTCCGCATGATTGCCCGAGAGCAGCACTGGGGGAACCTCCCGCCCGGCCCAATCGGCGGGGCGGGTATAGTGCGGATACTCAAGCAAGCCGTGCGAGAAACTTTCTTCCGCCGTCGTATCTTCATTGCCCATAACGCCGGGAAGCAGACGGATGCAGGCATCTAAGAGAACCAGCGCCGCAGGCTCGCCGCCCGACAGCACATAATCCCCCAGGCTAACCTCTTCCATCGCCCAGGCATCCAGAACCCGCTGATCGACGCCTTCATAGCGTCCGCACAACAGGATCGGACCAGGGCCTTCCGCCAGCGCGATCACCCGCGCTTGCGTTAACGGGGTTCCGCGCGGCGACAGGTACAGGATCGGGCGATGTGAGCCTTCCGTGACCACCGAGCGCAGGGCGCTGTCGATCACATCGGGCCGCATCACCAAACCTGCGCCGCCGCCGAAGGGCGAATCATCGACGCTGGCGTGCCGGTCAGTCGCGAATTCGCGGATCTGGATCGTTTCGATCCGAACCCGCTCCGCCGCGAGCGCCTTGCCCGCCAGAGAATGCCCCAGCGAACCCGGAAACATTTCGGGGAACAGCGTTAAAACCGTCGCGGTCCAAGGCCCCGCAGCACTCATGCCGCTTCGCCCGGATCCGCATCAGCTTCGTCGTCCCCGCCGCGTCCCGGCTCGCCCATCACTTCTTCAGGCAGGCGCACGGTCAGGCGGCGTTCGGCAATCGAGATCACCGGCACTACCGCCTTGGTGAAGGGCAGATACAGGCCGCCCTTCGGACCATTGACCACTTCCAGCACGTCCCCCGCACCGAAATCATGGATTGCCCGCACTTGACCCAAACGGTCGCCCGCTTCGGTCACGCACTGACAGCCGATGAGATCGGCATGGTAGAAATCGTCTTCGTCACCGAGGTCGGGCAGAACCGCCCGATCCACGTAGAGCCGACGACCGTTGAGCGCTTGCGCCGCGTTGCGATCCTCAACCCCGGCGACGCGCACGACCAAAACATCGCCTTTGCTGCCTTTGGGCGCTTGCCCTCCCGGCGCGAGACGAAATTCCTGGCCCTGCTCGTCGCGCAAGGGCTGATAGCGCAACACGTCTTTCGGCGCGCCGGTATAGCTGTGAAACCGCACCAAACCGCGCACCCCATGCGCCCCGGCAAACTGGCCGACGCACAAAAGGTTTGACGGATTGGACGCTTGCACCATTCCCCGCGCGCCTTAGTCGAAATTACTCAGCCGCAGCGGCAGCAGCAGCGGCCTTTTCGGCGGCGGCGGCAGCGGCCTTAGCGCGTTCCTGGGCCTTCTTCTTCGGGGCCGACTTCGTCGGCGTGTCGCGGTAGACCGGGGCTTCGATCAGACCAGCTTTACCGAGGAAACGGGCCACGCGGTCCGTCGGCTGTGCGCCAACCGAGAGCCAATGCTTAATGCGCTCTTGGTCGAGGTGCAGACGATCCGGATGATCTTGGGCGACCATCGGGTTGTAAGCGCCAACCTTTTCGATGAAACGGCCATCGCGCGGCGAGGTCGCTTCGGCGATTACGATGCGATAGTACGGACGCTTCTTGGCACCACCACGGGTCAGACGAATCTTAAGCGACATTGAGTAACTTCCTTACAGGTCTAAAAACAACACACGAGGGGTTTCCGCCACAGGGCGCGCACCCGGTTCAGAGGGGCTAAGCTGACGCTTTCATCGCGGAAAGCCGCCTTTGCCCATCATATTTTGAAGCTGCGGCATCATGCGGCTGAGCTTGCCCGATTTGCCCATCGCCTGAACCTGCTTCATCATCTTCTGCATATCGCCGAACTGCTTCATCAGCCGGTTGACGTCGGCGACGCTGGTGCCGGAACCATTGGCGATGCGCACGCGGCGTTTCGCGTTCAGCACTTTCGGGTCGCGCCGTTCGGCTTTGGTCATCGAGAGAATGATCGCTTCCTGGCGCTTCAGCATGCCATCGTCGATCTTGGCTTCGGACATCTGCTTCTTGATCTTACCGATACCCGGCAACATGCCCATCAAGCCGCCCATGCCGCCCATTTTTTGAGTTGGCGCAGTTGCGAGAGGAAATCGTCGAGGTCGAACGTCCCCTTCTGCATTTTGGCGGCGAGCTTTTCGGCCTCTTCCTGGTCGATGGTCGCCACGGCCTTTTCGACCAGGCTGACGACATCGCCCATGCCCAAGATGCGCCCGGCGATCCGGTCCGGGTGGAAATCTTCCAGCGCATCCATTTTTTCGCCGGTGCCGAGCAGCTTGATCGGCTTGCCGGTGACGGAACGCATGGCAAGCGCCGCCCCGCCGCGCGCGTCGCCGTCGATACGGGTCAGCACGATCCCCGACAGGCCAACGCGCTCGTTGAAGATGCGCGCGGTATTCACCGCGTCCTGGCCGGTCATGGCGTCGGCCACCAGCAGGGTTTCCGCCGGCTGCGTCGCGTCGCGCACGGCTTCGACTTCGAGCATCAACGCGTCGTCGATGGACAGGCGGCCCGCCGTATCCAGCATCAGCACGTCATAGCCTTCGGTTTTCGCCATCACCAGCGCGCGTTTGGCGATCTCGACCGGCTGTTGCCCGGCGACGATCGGCAAGGTTGCGACCGAAACTTGCCGCCCCAGCACCGCCAATTGCTCCTGCGCCGCCGGGCGGGCGACGTCGAGCGAGGCCATCAGCACCTTCTTGCGGTCGCGCTCGGCGAGGCGTTTGGCGATTTTCGCCGTGCTGGTGGTCTTGCCGGAGCCTTGCAGCCCCACCATCATCACAACCACGGGGGCGGCGGCCACCAGATCGAGGGTTTGAACCGTACCGCCGAGCAGCTCGACCAAGTGATCGTGAACGATCTTGACGACCATCTGACCGGGGGTGATCGATTTGACCACCTCCGCCCCAATCGCGCGTTCCTTGACCGAATTGATGAAATCTTTGACGACGGGCAGCGCCACATCGGCTTCGAGCAGCGCAATGCGCACCTCGCGCAGGGCCTCGTTCACATCGGATTCCGAGAGGGCACCGCGCTTCTTAAGCCGGTCGAAAACCTCCCCTAACCGATTGCTGAGCCCTTCGAACATGCGCGCGCCGTACCCGTTCCCACAAAACAAAAAGCGCCGGTGCGCGACACTCGCGGACCGGCGAGGATCTTCCCCTGGGGAAAACCCTTCGATAAGGTGGCAGCACATAGCGCTTTTGAGGCGCTGAGTCAAACAGACTCAGCGTGCACCGCTTGGGAGTTTGTGTGGCTACCCCAATCCCCCCGCCGAACGCCGCTTCGGCCCTACCCGCCGCCTCCGACGATCAACAGGAGCTGTTTACCGCGCTGCTCGACGGCAGCAATCAGGCGATCCTGATTCATGATCGGCTGGAGCCGCTCTACGCCAACCGCAGGTTTGCCCGACTGCTCGGTTTCGAGAGCCCGGAGGAGGTAATCGCGCTTGGCTGGCTGGACGATCTCATCCCCATTCAACGCTTGGTCCGCGCCTTCGTAATCTGGAGCCGCGTTCTGGAAAGCGGCCAGGCCGTGAGCTTAACCGAAGTGCGCGGCTTCAGTCGGCAGGGCGTGGAGTTCTACGTCGATATCCATACCCGCCCGATCCAATGGCAGGGCCGCACGGTTATTTTCTCAAGCCTCTATGATGTGACCGCGCGCGCGCGGGTGAAGCGGGAGTTGGAAGGCAATTATCTGCGCTACCGCCAGTTGGCCGAATCGGCCCACGATGTCTTCTGGGATATGAGCGCCGATGGCCGCCTGACCCAGGTGGAAGGCGGCGACGATCTCGGCCATGCCTTCAGCCTGTGTTTGGGCGACCGCTGGATCGACCATATCCCCCTGGAAGCCCGCGACGATGCGACCGTCACCGCCATCGAAGCCGCCCTTGCCGCCGGACGCGCCTTTCGCAGCGAAACCATTCCCTTCGATCTGGGGCCGCTCGGGCGGCGGCTGATCGAGATGAACGGCGTTCCCGTGCGCGACGAGGCCGAGCGGCTCATCGGGTTTCGCGGCACATTCCGAGACGAAACCGGGGCCGAGCAAGCCCGGCGCGAGGGTGAATTACAGCGCAATCTTGCCGCCTTAGGCCGCGTTTCGGGGGGCGTTGCCCATGAGATCAACAATCTCCTGCAACCGATTCTGACCTACTCCCGCCTCGCTGCCGACCGCGCGACCAATAACCGGGACCGGGAGGCGATGCAAACCATCCTCGCCAGCGCCCGCCAAGCCCGCGATATCGTGCGCACCGTTTTGGAATTCGCCCGCCCCCGCAGCCTCGGCGGGCTCGCGACGATCCCCGACCCCATCGAGGTGATCGACCGGGAAATTCGTATTCTCGCGGCGCAAGCCCCCGAGATCCGCCTAACCGTTTCCCATACGCCCGACAGCAACCGGGCGATTTTCGGCGGCCCTGGCGAGCTAGGGCAGGTCGTCGCCAATCTGTTGAAGAATGCCTTCGAGGCAATGGACGGGCCCGGCACCGTCACTGTCACCACTGCCGCCCATGCCGATGGCAAGGCGCTGGAGTTGTGCATCGCCGATACCGGGCCGGGCATGACCGAAACCGTGCGCGCCCGCGTGTTCGAGCCTTTCTTTACCACGAAGGAATTCGGCAAAGGCACGGGCCTTGGCCTCTCCATCGTCTATGGCGTCGTGCGGCGCTGGGGCGGCACGATCCAATGCGTTAGTTTTCCGGGAAGCGGCACGCGCTTTACGCTGATCTTGCCCTATGTCACAGCTCTCAGCCCGCCAGAGGGGGAAAAGCCGCCCGCTTAGCCTTTCCCAATGCGGCAGAATCATCTTAGAGTGGGATTGTATCTCGACTAACAATTAGGCTTGCGTCCCATGACCGAGACTCCCGTTTCGCTTTCTATCCTGATTGTTGAAGATGTGGCCGCCGTGCGGGAAGCGATTGCGCTGATCCTGCTGGACGCCGGGCATCGGATTGAACGCGCGGAAAATGGCGAACAGGCCGAAGCCTTCCTGCGCGACCCTCAGTATAATTTCGATGTCGTCGTCACAGATTTATGGATGCCGGGCGTCGATGGGCTGCAACTGCTCGCCCGCTGGCGCAGTGCCCGGCCCAATACCCGCTTCGTCGTCGTCTCGGGCGGCTCGCGCAGTATGCCGCTGGAGGTTTCGACCGCCGCCGCCGAAGCGCGCGGGGCCGATGCGGTGGTGTTCAAACCCTTCGAGCCGGAAGAGCTTTTGGCGGCGCTTACTCTACCGGGGCCGACCGGTTAACCCTGGGATAGAAGCCGATCACGCCTTCCCGATGCGGGGCCGTATCCGACGGCAGCGGCTCGCTCGCCAGCGGCACCGGATGAATGCCGGGCCGAACGCGTTCGGCCTCCGTCGCCGCGCCCACCACCGGAAGCGCCTCGTCTTCGGCAGTCGCCGCAACGCCGCGCGCCGGTAAGCGCCGCAAAACACCCTCCGCCGCTTCGATCAGCGTGATGCGTAACGTCGGATCGAGCAGGGCAATCGCGCGGCCGATCTCGGCCAAGGGATCATCGGCAATGCGCTGGCGGCCCTTCGGCGTCAAATCGATGCGCAGCACCTTCCCCCGCCCCGGCATTTTATTGCTGGTGACATAGCCCTTGCCGATCAGCGCTTTCACCGTCTGCCAGGAGGTGCCGAGCGAGGCCCCGACGAAGGCGGCAAACGCCGCAACCGTCCGCGCTTCGGCCCCGGCGCGGGAAAAATAGCGTAAAGCCGACCATTGCGCCGGATGCAGGCCCGTCGCCCAGGCTGCCGCATCGGCGCGTCGCCCGATTTGATCGAGAAGCGCCGCAATCGCCATGCTCTGCCGATCAGGCGGCGGTTCTGCCGTTCCTGCTGTTCCAGTCGCCCCGGAGGGGAGCGGAGTGGACTCCATGCGCCGCACCCTTTGTCGTTCCTGTTGGTTTCAGCCCCGATAGGCAGAGCGGAAACACTGCCATTCGATGTGCATTATCAACAAGAGTTACGCGGACTGTCGAGAGAATTGCAGCAACGCGCTCTCTGGTACGCTCATTGCTGCTCTGCGGGTGGCTATCGGCTGCCCAATCTCACGGCGTTTCCGAGAATCCCTTAAAGAAGACCCGCCGTTTTCAGGCGTTGTGAGGCTTCCGCCGCGCGGGCTTCGCGCAAGCCTTGTTCCAGCTTCGCCGCAACCGCGTCGTCGTCGGTCGGGCGCGTGCGCGCATCGGCGGCGGTCACGCGGCCATCGCCGTCACTGTCCTTGCTCGTGAGCGCATCGCCCATGCCTTCGGTGGTTTCGAGCGCCGCCATCGTCAGCATCGTAAGGAAACTGGCATTCGACAGGCCGGTCGGCAGCGAGGCAACCGTTTCACTCTCGGCCGATGGCGCGTGCGGCAGAAAACGCACATATTCCTGTCGCGGCCCCTGCATCATGCTCGGCGCGGGCTTATTGGCGCGCGGACCGGCAACGGCAGCGCCGCCCTCTTCCAGCGCGGCAAAGCTCTCGGCCTTTTTCTCGATCGACCGGCTGAACATGCGGAACACTTCGCCGACCGTGCGCGGGCGACCCGATTCCTTATCGTAGAACACGCCGCGATTGGAGGCCGCCGCATCGGGCATTAATTTCGCCGCCGGTAGATCGGCATTGCGATCCACCGCCGCCAGAAACTTCGTCGCCCCCTGCGCGCCTAAGAAATGCGCCAGGTACATTTCCGCGCCGCCGACCGAGCGGTTCAGGTTGCGCTCCAGCGTTTCCTTATTGCCCAGCGCAAATTCCGCACCGATGACGGCGGCAACCTTGGCGTCTTTGCGCAGATTGAGAATCTCTTGCTTCAGCTTGGGATCGCGGACGCTGTACCCGCCCTTGCCATTTGCTTCGATGGCATTGGAATATTGGCCAAGCCCATGCTTGCCGCCATGTTCCTTGACCATCTGCATCCAGGTGGAATCGAGGAACTGATACAGGCCGGTCGCCGTGCTGGTCGAGGCCTTGGCGTCGGTATTGAAGCTGCTTTCCTGGGCGGCCTGGGCCATCAGATAGGAGAAATTCACCCCCGTCTTTTTGGCGGCCTGCCGGATGCCCGAGAGCACGTCGCCGTCGATCTTATAACCCGCGACCTGCTGCGCTTCAGCCCCGCGCTCCCCTTTGGAGCCCGCTGCCTTTTGCGCCAGTGCTTTTTGCCCGAGAGCGGAGTTGCCGACTGCCATTGGTCCTGTCCCTTTGCTAGCTTTGGCACTCTAGCAAAGATCACCGCCGCATTTCAGCCGGAATTATTTACCCAGCGGTATTACTCCGATCAGGGTTTCGCTGGGGTTTGACTGAGGCAACGGCTGCCGATGGGCAATCTCGCGCACCAATTTTGCTTTGATCGCCGCGCCAAAGCTGGTGAAGCCCTCGGCGACTTGCAGAAACGCCCCCGGCCCGCCGATCACCTCATCGCGAAAGAAGCCCGGCAAATCCGGCTCGATCCGCCCGAAGGTCGGCCGATTATTCACAATCGGCAGAGCGTTGAGGGTGATGCCTTTTTCTACCGCCATATCGCGGAACGGCGCAGGCGGGCCGCCCGAACTATTGCGCCCATCGCCGGAAATATCGATGACTTGCCGCAGACCTTCGTGCGGCGCGGCTTCAATCAGCGCAACCGACGCTGCAATCGCCGCGCCGACGCCAGTGCGCTCGCCGAAGGGGCGCGGTACGGTCCGCAGAATCTGCGCGATCCTTTGCGCCGGGGCGGCACCGTCGATCACCGTCCAGGGGATGATGACCGTCTGCAAATCGGCACCCGACCATTCCATATAGGCGACGGCAATCGCCCCCATCGGGCCGGAGCGAATGGCATTGAGAACACTCGTATCGGTGAGCGCCTGGGCATAGCCCTCGCGCTGGAGCGTGAATTCTTCCTCATCAATCGAGCGCGACACATCGACCGCCAGCACCAGCAGCAGATCGACCACCCGCGCTTGAGCGACCACAACGGGGCAGAGGAGCCCGCACAGCAGAACCATCAAAAACCGCCGCATGGATCACCTCCGACTGCAAGAGCCCCCGGTTCAGCCTGCGACGGCTTAATCACTAACGCAAGATATTCCGCACTGCTTATTGTTTTAAGAAAGGCGAGGGAAGCCCCTTGATCTTTCTCGCCGCTTGCTTCCAGGCTGAGGGCCGATATTTCGAGGTTGGGAGGCCCGCTTGCGCACCGTCTATTCGCCTCTGCACGCCCGCCACGATGGCGGCATGGAATTGCACCGGGGCGAACTCGTCCCCTGTTTCGAAATGCCGGTGCGGGTCGAGTATATTCTAGCGGCGGTGCTGGCGGCGGGCCTGCCGATTATGGCCCCGCGCGATTTTGGTTTGGCGCCGATTTTGCGCGTGCATGACGCCGATTTCATCGCCTTCCTGCAAACCGCCTTCGCACAGTGGAAAGCGGTCGGCAAAGACGGGTTCATGCTGCCCAGCGGGTTTGCCGCGCGCAGTATGCGCCAGGATCATATTCCGACGGGGATCAATGGCAAGCTCGGCTATTACGCCTATGACGCGGGCACGCCGATTGTCGAAGGGACCTGGGACGCCGCCTTCGCGGGCGCGCAATCGGCGCTGACCGCCGCAGCTTTGGTGGCGGAAGGCGCGCCCGCCGCCTATGCCCTCTGCCGCCCGCCGGGGCATCACGCCGGGTATGCGACTTACGGCGGCTACTGCTTCCTCAATAATGGCGCGATTGCCGCGCAGTTTTTGCGCGACCAGGGCCGGGCGCGCGTGGCGGTGCTCGATGTCGATTATCACCACGGCAATGGCACCCAGGATATTTTTTGGGAACGGGCGGATGTGCTGACCGTCTCGGTTCACGGCACGCCGGAGAGCGAATATCCCTTCTTCCGGGGCTATGCCGACGAGCGCGGCGCGGGCGCGGGCCTCGGCTTCAATCACAATTTCCCGCTGCCACGCGGCACGGCGTGGGATCAGTATCGGGCGACGCTGGAAGAGGCTATCGCCGCCGTCCGCGCCTTCGCACCCGAGGCTCTCGTCGTGTCTTTGGGCGTCGATACCTATGAGAACGACCCGATCAGCGCGTTCAAGCTGAAAGAAGCCCATTATCCGCTGATGGGCGCCGCGATTGCGGGCCTGGGGCTGCCGACGGTGTTCGTGCAGGAAGGCGGCTATGCGGTCGCGGAAATCGGGCGGAATGTGGCGGGGGTGTTGACGGGGTTTGAGGGGCATTAAAAGTGTTGGGGGCGTCCAGGGGAAGGGGAGTCAAACCCCCTTCGTTTCCCTGCTTCGATTACCAAGCGCGGAAGAGAACCGCGGTCCGCCGCATCCCCCTGCCCCCAACTCAGATAAGATGACACCACCCACGCGATTTTGCAACCAAAATTTCCCTCTTAATGTCGTGACATGACGACATTTTGTCATCCTGTCCGCACGAAAAAAGCTTAACACCCCAGAATCATAGTTATAACTAATTGATATTTAATAGTTTTTTCAAACTTGACAATTATATTGTATTGAGATTATGTTGTATGGTTAGTTGTTTAACTGATTATAATATATTTTATTGGGGTGCCAAAATGTCAAACGATCAAGAAACCATATGGGGACCATACCTTTCCGAAGCGGGATTTACGATAATCCCACACCATTTGCTCTTCATTAACAGCCTAGTAACGGAAGAGATGCACCTCACCGCATCAGAGATTATGTTACTGATCACTCTAATATCATTTCAATGGAAGCCGAAAACGAAAGTCTTCCCAAGCATAAAAACACTCTCAAATCGCTCTGGAATTAGCGAAAGACAAATCCAGAGATTAATTTTAGGATTAGAAGAGAAAAAATATATCATTGTAAATAGAAGAACTTCAAATGTGAATATATTTGATTTATCACCATGCATTGAATTAGTAAAAAACTTGATAAAGGAGGAAAAAAATTACTTTAGAGACAATAATATGGATTCTAAAGATTTTAGAAATATGAAAAATATTGGGATTTTCTTAAGAAAGAATATCATGAAATAGTATATAATTTTATATAAAACATTATATGAACGGGCCGAAAATTGCGGCCCGTTCATATAAAAGGAAACCCTTACTGCCAACCGGCCTTCGCTTCGCACATCTTGCGCTCGGTGGGGTTTTCTTTTTCCCACTGGGTGATGCTCTTGGTTTCGTTTTCGCTCATCTGATCGTTCATACACACGCAGTAAGCATTCACGACGCTAGCAGCGGCCTTCGCGTCTTTTATTATCGACGAGGCACTGGGCGACCCACTTCTTGTCGGCGGCGGTTTGCGCAACGGCAACCGTGGAGGCGACAACCGACAGCAACGCTACCGAGAGCACAGCGAAAGTTTTCATGGCAGACCCCTTGGGAGTGTGAACGGCACTAAAAAAATAGACCAGCAGAGAATGCCCACAGACTTCATCTGTCCCTTTCGAGCCTTAGAAGCCGATAGAGCCTTCGTTTGGCCAAGCCGAGAGTGCCTGAGGTTCCGTTTTTCAGCAAGTTTGATTCAATTAACACTAGATGAAAATAGTTTAATAAAACCAAGCGCTTGATGCGCTCTGGCCGCTCAAACGAAAACGGCGCAGGTCCGCCCACCTGCGCCGCTCGCTCCTCCCCCAAACTTATTCTTATTTTTGGAGGCCGAGGCCGGTTGATCCGGTCTTTTCGTCTCCAAGGGGCATTTTATAGGACGGGGGAAGCTCCCCCGCCGGGTTCCAAGGTTGGCGAAAACTCGCCGGTCTCAGCCGGTTGGTCCGGCCTTGGTATCGGGAGCGGCTGTTCTTTGATGTGCGCCGCTGATGTCCCTATGAAGCACGCGATTCGGGGCGGCGGCAATAAGGACTTGCAAAGTTCCGGGAAACAGTGAAAATTCATACTTCTTTACACATTTCCATCACCATCATTGTAAAGAATTTTCATGGCCGCAACCATCACGCGCCTCGGCGGGAAACTCCGCCGTCTGCGCCAGTCGCAGAAACTCACTCAGGCCCAAATGGCGGAAGCCTTGGGCTTGTCGGCGAGCTATCTCAATCTGCTGGAGCATAATCAGCGCGCCGTAACCGTGCCAGTGCTGCTGAAACTGGCGCAGCGCTTCGGTATCGAAATCACCGATTTCACCGCCGACGACGATGGCCGCCTCGTCAACGATCTGATGGAGGTCTTCGCCGACCCGCTGTTCGACGGGCACGACCTGAAAACCGCCGATGTCGACGAGCTGGTTGGCGCGGCACCGACCTTGGGCAAAGCCGTGCTGACCCTCTATCAAGCCTTTCGCGCCGGTGGCAGCGCTACCGCCGCGCCGGGGAGCGGTTTAGGGGAAGATGGCGAAGCTGCCATGCCGGTCGGCATGCCGTCCGAAGAGGTGACGGATTTCATCCAAGACCGCAAAAACTACTTCAAGGAACTCGAAGCCGCCGCCGACGATCTGTGGCAGCGGGGCGACCTCGCCCCGGAGGCGCTCTATACCGGCCTCGTGAAGCTGCTAAGCGAGGCCTATGCCGTCGATGTCGTGGTCGCGCCAGCGAACGGCCTCGGCGGGCTCTTGCGCCACTATGATCCACGCACGCGCAAGCTCACCCTGTCGGAACTGCTGCCGCGCACCAGCCGAACCTTTCAGCTCGCCCATCAGATCGCCCTCCTCGGCCAAAGGCCGCTGCTCGACCGGCTGGTCTCGGGCGGCAAATTCACGACGCAGGAGGCCGATACCCTCGCCCGCGTCGCCCTCGCGAATTATTTCGCCGCCGCCCTGGTGATGCCCTACGACCGTTTCCTCGCCGCCGCGCGCGAGACCCGCCACGACATCGAAACCCTCGAACGGCGCTTCGATACCAGCTTCGAGCAGGTCTGCCACCGGCTCACCAGCCTGCGCCGCCCCGGCAATCAGGGCGTGCCCTTCCACCTGCTGCGCGTCGATGGGGCGGGCAATATCTCGAAGCGCTTTTCCGCCTCAGGCATTTCCATCGCCCGCTTCGGCGGCGCCTGCCCGCGCTGGAACGTCTATGACGCTTTCTCCACGCCTGGGCTGCTGCGCCGCCAAGTCAGCCGCATGCCGGAAGGGGGCAGCTTCTTTTGCATCGCCCGCACCGTCGATGGCATCGGGCGCTCGACCTTGCGGGGCAATAATGCGCGCGGCGGCGGGCGGCACGCCATCGGCCTCGGCTGTGCCGTGACCTACGCCCGCGAGGTGGTCTATGCCGATGGGCTCGATCTCGACGATCCGCAGCTTATCACCCCTATCGGCGTGTCTTGCCGCGTCTGCCCGCGCAAGGATTGCGCCGACCGCGCGCATCCTTCCTTGCATCACGCCCTCAGTCTGGACGAAAATCGCCGGACCCTGGCTACCTACATGTCCCCGGAAAGCTGATACGCGCGCTCATGGCCCTCAAACGCCCCGATTTCCGCATGAAGATCGCCACGGCCATTCGGCAGGCCGATACGCGCTATTTCTTCGAGGATTACACCAAACAGGCCGAAGCCGTGCTGCGCATGCTGGCCCAGGAAGGCTATGTGCTGGTGCCGGGCAAACCGTCCGAAGAGATCATCGAATACGCTAAGGATAATCTGCCCTACGGTCGCCAACGCCCGGAAGATATGCTGCGCTCGCTCTATGGCGTGTTCATGGATGCCGGGCGCGGCGCGGCTTTCAAACGCAAACCACCGCCCGACGAGGCCGAAACGCCCTAGACCACCACGCTATTTCCAGGAGTGTTTCGGAAAGACCCTTTCCCGCCCGGCTGCGATTGGTTAGTCTCACTTCATATAGTCAACCTTGAAGCGGTGCATAAAAAGCCGCCGAAATTGGCCTCGGTCCATCGTGCATCGGCGATGAGGAGGGGGAGGATATGAGCGCGGGGCGCAAGTCGGAGGACTTGATGGAGCATGGACAGTCGCAGGCCGTGAGTGGCCGCGTTTTCTCGATCGTGATCGTAGATGACGCGCGACCCAGCACCCTGCTGCTCAAAGCTGCCCTGGGCGAATCGCCGAACCTCTCCGTCGCGCTGTTTACCGACCCGCTCGAAGCGATTGCCTGGGTCGAAACCCACCGGCCCGATCTGGTCATTACCGATTACGTGATGCCCGATATGGATGGCATTGCCCTTGCCCGCCGCATCCGTGCCCTGCCCCACGGCAGCGCCGTGCCGATCATCATGGCGACCGCCCGTAACGAGGCTGCCGTGCGCACGCTGGCCTTGAGCGCCGGGATCAACGAGTTCCTCGGTAAGCCGGTCGATGGGACCGAGCTGCGCGCCCGCGTGCAAAATATGCTGCACCTGCGCGAGCAGCATGTGCAGCTTCAAGAAGCCAATAACCGCCTGCAAGCGCTGAATAAAATGTTGGCGCTCGAAATCGAGCAGCGCAAGATTCTGGAAGACGAGCTGCGCCGCTTGGCGACGCTGGATATGCTGACCGGCGCGCTGACCCGCCGCCGTTTTCTCGAACTCTTCGATCAGGAACTCGCGCGGCGCGCCCGTACCGCGACGCCGCTTTGCGTGCTGATGATCGATCTCGACCATTTCAAATCGATCAATGACCGTTTCGGCCACGGCACCGGCGATTTGGCCCTCTCGCATTTCTCCGCCGTGTGTAAATCCTGCCTACGCTCCACCGATCATTTGGGCCGGATGGGCGGGGAAGAGTTCGCCGCCCTCCTGCCCGAAACCAATATCGAAGACGCCCATGTGATCGCCGAACGGCTGCGCCGCAGCATCGCTGCCGCCAAGATCACCGTGGATGAGGGGCAAGATTTGGCCGTCACCGTCAGCATCGGTGTGGCCGAATGCTATGGCTATCAGCAGCCCGAAGCGATTCTGGCGGCGGCCGACCGCGCGCTCTATCAGGCTAAAAACAGCGGTCGCAACCGCGTTGTCCGCGCCGCGCCGCCCGGCACCTTTTAGCTTCACCTTTTAGCCGTATTTTATTAATCGGTTTTTAACGCAATCGAGTCGATAGTTGCGCCGACTCGATCCGAGTCCTTTTTTTCGTTGGAGCTCATAATGCTGAAGACGCTTCTGCTGAGCGGCGCGCTCGCCCTGTCGATGACCACCGCCGCCCTCGCCCAAACCGGGCTGATTGGGAGCTATAAGGTGACTGGCACGAATACGGACGGTTCGGTTTACGACGAAGGCTCGCTGACCATTTCCCAGGAGCCCTCGGGCGCGTATTTGGTTAAATGGGATGGCGGCGACTACATCGGCATCGGCCAGGTTTCGGGCAACATCTTCGCCGTGGCCTCGGTGGTCGATCAGCGCAACTCGATCATGCTCATGACGCTGAACCCCGACGGGAGTGCCAAGGGCCAATGGTGGCGGCGCAGCGATGCCGGCACCAAGGGCACGGAAGTTTGGACGAAGAAATAAGCAGATATAAGAAAGGCCCCGAAACCGGGGCCTTTCACTTTTTCTAGTTTTTCTTATCAATAAGAAAAGAGGGGTTCGGGGAGCTTGCTCCCCGAATGGGTACGGGCGATAGCCCGCTTGCAGTTTAATCCGGCCCAGTCTTGAGCGCCGCGAGGAACGCACTCTGCGGGATTTCGACTTTGCCGAACTGCCGCATGCGCTTTTTACCTTCCTTCTGCTTATCGAGCAGTTTTGCGCTTGCGCGAAATATCACCGCCGTAGCATTTGGACAGCACGTCCTTGCGCATCGCCCGCACGGTTTCGCGCGCGATGATGCGCCCGCCGATAGCGGCTTGAATGGCGATTTGGAACATTTGCTGCGGAATAAGATCCTTCAGCTTTTCGCACAAGGCCCGCCCGCGCCGGTCGGCCTGGCTGCGGTGAACGATGAGCGCCAGCGCATCCACCGGCTCGGCATTCACCAGAATATTCAGCAGCACCAAATCGCCGACCTCATAGCCGTCTAGGCTGTAATCGAAGCTGGCGTAGCCCCGGCTGACCGACTTCAGCCGGTCGTAAAAATCGAAGACGACTTCGTTGAGCGGCAGACGGTAAACCGCCATCGCGCGGTTGCCCGCATAGGTGAGGTCGATCTGAATGCCGCGCCGTTCCTGGCAGAGTGCCAGAATCGCGCCCAAATGCTCGTCGGGCACCATGATGGTGGCTTTGATCCAGGGTTCCTGAATCTCCTCGATGCGCACCACGTCCGGCATATCGGCGGGGTTATGCAGCTCCATTTCCTCACCATTGGTGAGGACGATCTTATAGACCACCGAGGGCGCCGTGGTAACGAGATCAAGGTTGAACTCGCGCTCCAACCGCTCCTGGATGATTTCGAGATGCAGCAGCCCCAAGAAGCCGCAACGGAAGCCGAAGCCCAGCGCCGCCGAGCTTTCGGCTTCGAACTGGAAGCTCGCGTCGTTCAAGCGCAGCTTCTGCAAGCTCTCGCGCAAATGCTCGAACTCGGCGGCGTCGGACGGGAACAGACCGCAGAAAACCACCGGCACCGAGGGCTTGAACCCGGCCAGGGCTTGCGCCGCCGGGCGCTTTTCTTCGGTAATCGTATCGCCGACCGCGCAATCGGCCACGGCCTTGATCCCGGCGGTAATGAAGCCAATTTCCCCCGGCCCCAACTCGCCCATCGTCACCGCTTTCGGCGTGAACGCCCCCACGCGGTCCACTTGATGCAGCGCGCCGGTGGACATCAGCTTAATCTTCGCGCCGGTTTTCAAAATGCCTTCGCGCACGCGCACGAGAATGACGACGCCGAGATAGGCATCGTACCAGCTATCGACCAGCAGGGCTTGCAGCGGGGCCGAAGCATCGCCCTTCGGCGGCGGCAGGCGCTTGACCAGGGCTTCGAGTACGTCGCCGATGCCGAGGCCGGTTTTAGCCGAAATCATCACGGCTTCGGACGCATCGATACCGATCACGTCTTCGATCTGGGTTTTGATCCGCTCCGGCTCGGCGGCGGGCAGATCGATCTTATTCAGCACCGGCACGATTTCATGGTGCGCGTCGAGGGCCTGATAGACGTTGGCGAGCGTTTGCGCTTCAACCCCCTGGCTAGCATCGACCACCAACAGCGAGCCTTCGCACGCGGCAAGCGACCGGCTGACTTCATAGGCGAAATCGACGTGGCCGGGCGTGTCCATCAGGTTCAGCGTATAGGTGATCCCATCCGACGCCTTATATTGAAGCCGCACGGTTTGGGCTTTAATGGTAATGCCGCGCTCGCGCTCGATATCCATCGAATCGAGCACCTGTTCCTTCATCTCGCGGTCGGTGAGGCCACCGCAAGCTTGGATCAGCCGATCCGCCAGGGTGGATTTCCCGTGATCGATATGTGCGATGATGGAAAAGTTGCGGATCAATTCTAACGCGGTCATTCTCTCAGCCTCTAGATACTTGGGCCGCACCATACTGACCTAAGGTCCTGCCCGCAACCGAATGCGCAGCCCTTAGGCGGCCTCGGCGCGCGGGGCGCTCTGCAAAAAGCTGATCCCGATTCCGCAACAGGCCAGCGCCGCGAAACTCGCTAGGGTCCGCATCAGGTTCCAAAAGCGCCACGGCTCGGCATAGGCCGCCCAAATCCGCGCCGCCTCGGCGGGATCGGTGGGCACGGCCAGAAGCGCCAATGCCGCATTCATCGGCACATTGATCCGGATGGTGAGCAGCAAACCGCCGAGACCGTAAACGAGGGCGGCGGCAACAAACCAGCGCCCCATCACCGAGCGACCTTGACGATACGCCGCCCACGCGGTCAACAGCGCGACGACGGGCGGGCCAAAGAAGGCCGGGGCGAAATAGACGTTTCGCACCGTCGCATTGATCCCCTGCATCGCCCGTATCGCCGTACCGGCATCGACCGCAGCCAAGCCAACCATCACCGAGCAGGCATAGGCGTAAAAAAAGCCGGCAATCGCCCCCATCAGCAGGAGAGACGTAAGGGAGAGCCCCCAGAGCAGCGGGGTTGGACGGGCAGCAATCATCGAAGCCTCCTCGACAGGAATGTTGCGTACTGATCGGTACGCCCCTTATCTGTACCCCGGAGTACGCCCCTTGAAAAGCCCCGCGATGCCCCCTGCCGATCCCAACCGCCGCAGCCAAATTCTCGCGATCGCCGCCGATTTAGTGCGTGAGGGGGGCCTCGCGGCCCTAACGACGGTCGCCCTTGCCCGCGCGGCCAAATGCTCTAAGGAAACGCTCTATACGCTGTTCGACGACCGCGAAGCGCTCATCGCTGCGATGATCGAACAGCAGGCCGCAGGCTTGACCGACGCGCTGACGGCCGACCTCGGCCCTGGTCACGCCGAAGCGCAGTTGGTGATTGTCGGTGAACGGCTTCTCGATCTTTTAACCTCGGAAACCGGCCTCGCCCTCAACCGCGCCGCCTTGTCCGACCCGTCGGGCCGCTGGAGCGCGCTGCTACTGGCGCATGGGCGCAACCGCTCCGCCCCGTTGATTCTCGATGTCTTGGCGCGGTGGCGCGACGGGGGCGGCATTGCCTTCACCGATCCGCGCCCGGTTTATCGGGCGTTTTTATGGGCTCCTGATCGGCGACAGCCAAATCGCCGCCCTGCACCGCGACCCCGCCGCCCGCCCCACCGCCGACGCACGACGGCAACGGGCGGAAGCCGCTGTGGCGGGGGTAAAGCGGCTGTTTTCTTAGCGACTGAAGCGCGCCACCAGTTCCACATGGGGCGACCAGCGGAATTGATCGACCGGCTGCACCCAATCGAGCCGATAACCGCCCTCAATCAACATCGCCGCATCGCGGGCGAAGGTATCGGGATTGCAGGAGACGGCGGCGATTAGCGGCACGCGGGAGGCGGCGAGTTCGGCGGTTTGGGCTTTGGCCCCGGCGCGCGGCGGATCGATGACCGCTGCCGCAACTCCCTCCAATTCGGAGGCCAACATCGGGCGGCGCTCCAAATCCCGTTGCAGAATCGTCACCGGAAGCTGCGCCTGCCGGGCCGCGCGGTCGAGGGCAGTGAGCGGATCGGCCAACCCTTCCACCGCCGTTACCCGGTGCCCTTGGGCCGCGAGCGGCAGGGTAAAGGTGCCGAGCCCGGCGAAAAGATCCATCATCAGCGCGCGCGGCGGTACGCCCTCTAAGGCGGCGCGAACCCCGGCGATCAGCGCCGCTTCCCCTTCGGCGGTCGCCTGGAGAAACGCTCCCGGCGGCAGAATGGCGCGGGCGGTGCCGAACATCAGCCACGGCGCGCGGCGTTCGGCCAGAATTTCGACCGGGCTTTGCCGCATCCTTCGACCAGGCGAGCCGCGCCAGATCGAGCCGATTGGCAACCTCGGCCAAGGCTTCCCGCCCGGCGAGATCGGGTTTTTCGAGCCCGACCAGTACCAGATCGAGCCCCGCGCCGGTTTCGGTGAGGAGAACATCAAGCATCCCGCCGGGGGGCATGAGCTGCGCCAGCGCCTCGCGCACGGCCGGAAGCGCCGCAACCAGCGCCGGGCGCAGAATTGGGCAAGCGTCGAGCGGCAGAATCGTCGCCGAAGCGGCTTCATGAAAGCCGAGGATCACCCCTTGCGCGGTACGGCGGGCGGAAAAGCTGGCGCGGCGGCGGCTTTCGGGCGGGCTCATCAGCAGCGGGCGCAGCGGCACCGAATCGAAGTCCTGACGCTGGAGCGCGCGGCGGATGCGGTCGGTCTTCAACTCTGCCTGCGCCGCTTCGCTCAGGTGATGCAGGCTACAGCCGCCGCAACGTCCGAAGAGGGTGCAGATCGACGGCACGCGGTCGGGGCTCGCCCCTGCCGTCACCGTTTCGAC
>NZ_LAJY01000290.1 GCF_000963705.1 Elstera litoralis
CCAGGAACCTGTCCTGCAACAAATTTGCGCCGCCATCGCTGCCGATGAATTGCGCCATTACAAGCTCTTCTACGCAACGCTTAAGACCTACCTTGAAAAAGATGGCCTCGGGCGCTGGCAAAGGCTCCGCGTGGCCGCCACCCGTCTTACCGAAAGCGAAGACGATGAGTTGGCCTATGCCTATTACGCGGCAAACGGCACCAATGTTCCCTATGATCGCAAAACAAACACCCGCGCCTATGCCCGGCGGGCCTATGCTTTCTATCGCCCGCACCATGTAGATCGGTTCATGGCGATGATTTTCAAGGCCGTCGGTCTTGCGCCGCGCGGGCTGCTGCATCAGATCGCCACTAAAGCCGCCTGGACCTATATGGCCAAGCGCACGCAGCGGTTGGATCGGGAACTGGCGTGACTTTTGGCGTGCGCACCGAACAGGATTTGCTTCGGTTCGTCGAAAGCCAACCTGCGATGATGGACGCATTGCAGCAGGTCGAAGCGCTCGGCCTGCCCGATTGCTGGATCGGGGCTGGCTTTATCCGAAATGCCGTTTGGGATGCGTTGCACAGCTTGCCCTGGCAGGAGCCGCAAAGCGACATTGATGTTATCTATTTCGATGCAACGGCAACGGATAGAGGCTTGGATTGTCGCTACGAGGCCCTTCTGAGAAGGAGCCGCCCCGCGCTGCTTTGGTCGGTCAAGAACCAAGCCGCCATGCATCTGAAAAACGCTGATCCGCCTTATTGTGACACGGCTGACGCAATGCGGTTTTGGCCGGAGCGCTGCACGGCAATTGCAGTTCGCGTATCCCAGGGGCAACTCGATCTTTTGGCCCCCTTCGGGATCGATGATCTCATGTCGTTAAGGGTTCGTCCGACGCCGAACTTTATATCGCGCATGCCGGTCTATCAGCAGCGCCTCGCCACAAAAAAATGGCGCGCGCGCTGGCCCCGGCTATGCATCGAAGATTAACCCAACGGCTGCACCAGATGGCGACGAGCGCCACCTGGGCCTATAGGGCAGAGCGCAGGCAGTGGTAAATCGGGAGCTGGCTTAAGCCCGTCCTGACGTCGCACTTAAGCGGCATGCAACGCCAGGATGGTCTTGGCTTGGTTCTTATTTTTTCGCCGCACCCGTTGCCGCCGCCTCGATCACCGCGGCCACTGCTTTCGGCTGGGACAGGAAGACGACATGGCTGCCCTTGATCTCGGTCGTGCGCGCGCCAATCTTGGTGGCCATTTTGCGCAGTAACTCCGGGGCAATCGCCCCATCCTCGGTTGCCACGATCGCCCAGCTCGGTTTGCTTTTCCAAGCCGCGACGGTGATCTTCGTTTGGAGGGCCTTTAGCGCAATCGGCACCTGGGAGGCCTGAAGAAAAGCCGCATCTTCGGCGCTAACATCGGCAGCGAACCCGGCGCGGAAAGTTTCTGCTTTCAGAAAGGCAAAGCCATCGGCCTGTTCTTCGGGATTGAAGTTCGGCGGCGGCGCGATGTCGGCATATTGATCCAGCACCGACTGCCCCTCGTTCGGCGCGAAGGCTGCAACATAGACAAGCCCGGCAACCTTGGGGTTTGCCCCGGCCTGGCTAATCACCGCCCCGCCGTAGGAATGGCCAACGAGAATGACCGGCCCATCCTGGCGGGCGATGACGCGCTGGGTCGCCGCAATATCATCTTCGAAGGAGGTCAGCGGGTTCTGGACGATGCTGACTTTATAGCCGCGCGCGGACAAATGATCGTAAACCCCGCGCCAGCCAGACCCATCGGCGAAAGCACCGTGGACCAGCACAATATTGCGCACGCCCGGCGTCTGTTGCGCGTGAACGGGGGAGGTCGCGGCGAGCACCACAGCGGCAGACGCCAATAGCAGGGATTTGGTCATGATCGGCTCCTTTAGGTGTGTACGATTAGTTATCGCGCGATCAATGTCGCTCATCCTCATTCGAATGTCAATTGCACGATTTAATCGCACACGATTTTTTTGATAAGCAAAAACCGCAGAAGACCTAACCTCTGCGGTTCATAGCAAACCTGATTAGGGTGCGGCGGCGATTACGCCCCGGTAACCTCCATCTGCCGCCGCCGCTCCACCGGGGCTTCCGGCAGCAGGCTGCGGGCGTGACCGACGCAGCGACCGCATTTCACTTGGCAACCGTGGGCTTTATAGAGGGCCGCGAGGGTGGCCGCGCCGCTTTCACGGGCACGGACCAGATCACGCTCGCTCAAGGCATTGCAGACACAAACGATCATGCGGCCCTCTAATATGCCAAGGTCTTAGCTTTTCAGCGGTTCGACCTGATGTTGCAGATAGTTTTGCAGCCCGATCTGTTCGATCAGCGCCAACTGGGTTTCGAGGAAGTCGATATGCTCTTCGGTATCCACCAGAATCTTCGTCAGCAAGTCGCGGCTGGCGTAGTCTTTGATCTCTTCGAGATAGGCCATCGCTTCGATCAAATCGGTCCGCGCTTGGGTTTCGATGCGCAAATCGCCCGCAAGCGCTTCCGGCACATCTT
>NZ_LAJY01000291.1 GCF_000963705.1 Elstera litoralis
GGGCGCTGGCGGGTGGCGGGCCGCCCGATCCGCCCCGCCAGGTGGTTGTACCAACCCTCGCGCTCATACCGAAAGCCGACCGCATCGTGCCGCCCGCGAGCGCCCTTGCCCTCGCGCACGCGATTCCCGGCGGGTTGACCCATGAAATCGGCCTCGGCCATATCGGCATGATGGTCGGCGCGCGCGCGCCTGCGCTGGTGTGGGAGCCGATTCGCGCCTTCGTCATGGGGGAAGAGGTTTACCCGTTGGGCGGGACCCCGTAAGCTCCCCCCACAATCGGCCAAACGCCGCATTCGAGTTTCGAGGGAGAATCACCAGATGACCGATGTCGTAATCGTTGCCGCCGCCCGCACCCCCATTGGGTCGTTCAGCGGCGCGCTCTCCAGCCTGCCCGCCCATAAGCTTGGCGAAATCGCCATTCGCGCGGCGCTGACGCGCGCCAAGGTCGATGGGTCGGACGTGGATGAAGTCATCCTTGGCCAAGTGCTCACTGCCGCCACCGGCCAGAATGCCGCTCGCCAAGCCGCGATGGCCGCCGGTATCCCGCAAGAAAAGACGGCTTTCGCCATCAATCAGCTCTGCGGCTCGGGCTTGCGCACCGTGGCGCTCGGCTTCCAAGCAATCCGCAACGGCGACGCGAACATTATCGTCGCGGGCGGTCAGGAAAGCATGAGCCTTGCGCCCCACACGCTCTACCTGCGCTCGGGCACCAAAATGGGCACGGCGGAAATGCAGGATACGATGCTGCGCGACGGGCTGCTGGATGCCTTCCACGGCTATCACATGGGCGTTACCGCCGAGAACATCGCCCAGCGCTGGCAACTCAGCCGTGAAGAACAGGATGCTTTCTCAGCGGCCTCGCAGAATAAGGCCGAAGCCGCGCAAAAAAGCCGGGCGCTTTGCCGATGAAATCGCCCCCGTCACGGTCTCGTCGCGCAAGGGCGATATCATCGTCGATCAGGACGAATATCCGAAGCACGGCACCACGCCGGAAACCCTCGCCAAGCTGCGCCCGGCTTTCAATAAGGAAGGCACCGTGACCGCCGGGAATGCCTCCGGTATCAACGATGGGGCCGCCGCCCTCGTTCTGATGTCGGCCGAGGAAGCCGCCAAGCGCGGCCTGACCCCGCTGGCGCGCATCGCCTCCTGGGCCACCGCCGGGGTCGATCCCGCCATCATGGGCACGGGGCCGATCCCCGCCAGCCGCGCTGCGCTTGCAAAAGCTGGCTGGACCATCGACGATCTCGACCTGATCGAAGCCAATGAAGCCTTCGCTGCCCAAGCCCTCGCCGTGAACAAAGACCTCGGCTGGGATACCAGCAAGGTCAATGTCAACGGCGGCGCGATTGCCCTTGGCCACCCCATCGGGGCCTCGGGTGCCCGCGTGCTGACCACGCTGCTCTATGAAATGCAAAAGCGCGATGCGAAACGCGGCCTCGCCACCTTGTGCATCGGCGGCGGTATGGGCGTGGCACTGACGGTTGAGCGTTAGGCTTTTCAAACCAGCGGGCGCGGCGGCCTAAATGCCCCGCCCGCTCCCTAATCTTGCCGCCCTGCGCGCTTTTGAGGCCGCCGGGCGGCATTTGAGTTTTTCGCGGGCGGCAGACGAGCTTTTCGTCACCCAAGGCGCGGTCAGCCGTCACGTTCAAACGCTGGAGCAGGACCTTGGCCTGTCGCTGTTCGAGCGCACCCGCCCGCTGACGCTCACCCCCCACGGCGCGGCCTATCATACCGCCATCCGGCAGGCCTTCGCCGGGATGATCGCCGCCACCCGCACCGCGCGGGCTGAGGCCGCCGCGCCCCGCCGAAAAATCCGCGTGACGCTGCTGGCCTCCTTCGCCGCCCATTGGCTGATGCCCCGCCTGCCCGCCTTCGAGGCCGCCCATCCCGAGATCGAGCTTATCCTGGAGCCGAACGTTCGCTGGGTCGATCCCGCATCGGGGCAGATCGATCTTGCCCTGCGCTACGGCAAGGGCGGCTACGATGGTTTGGCGGAATGTTTTCTGCCCGAAACCCTCGTGCCCGTCATTTCCGCCACCTACCCGGCACCAACGCTGGAAACCCTGCCCGCCCACCGCCTCCTGCATCCAAGTGACACCTGGGAATGGCGCGACTGGCTCGCCGCGCAGGGCATTGCGCTAGCGTCGATCCCGCAGCAGCAGGCACTCGCCGACTATAACATCACCCTTCAGGCGGCGCGCGACGGGCTCGGCGTGGCGATGGGGCGATTGAACCTTGTCGGCCCGCTGATCGCGCGCGGCGACCTCATCGCCCTACCCTTGCCGCGCCTTGCGGGCGTCTTTGGTCATTGGTCGATCATCGATCCTGCCCGTGTTGATGATCCGGCGCTCACCGCCGTGCGGACGTGGCTTCGGCAGACGGTTTCCATGACTCAAACTCATACTACGGCCGCAGAAACGTGAGTCGCGCCCCCCGCCCGGATGGGGCAGGCTGGCGCTCCCTTTTGTTCAGGAGCGTCCCATGATCCGCGACCGTCTCACCGCCCTCGGCCTGACCTTGCCGAAAGCCTCCGGCCCCGGCGGGGCCTATGCCCCCTTCGTCCTCAGCCCGAAAGGCACGCTCTACATCGCGGGCCAGATTCCCCAGCTCGATGGCGAAGCGCAATTCTTCGGGCGGCTGGGGGAGACCGCCACGGTCGAGCAAGGTCAAGCCGCCGCCCAGCTTTGTGCCCTCAATATCCTCGCCCAGGTAGAAATCGCCCTGAACGGCGATTGGCGCCGGGTGCAGCAGTGCGTGAAGCTCAACGGCTTCATCGCCTGCACCCCAGATTTCACCCAGCAGAGCCAAGTGATGAATGGCGCGTCCGATCTGATGCTGAGCGTTTTCGGCGAAATCGGTCGTCATGCCCGCACCTCGGTCGGTGTCGCATCCCTGCCGCGCGGCGTGATGGTGGAGGTCGATGCGACCTTCGAGGTTACACTGTGATCCCGCGCCTGCACTTCAACCATTCCGCCGCCTCCCCCTGCCCGCCGGAGGCGCGCGCGGCGATTGCGGAGCATTTGGCGTTGGAACAAGCCATTGGCCCGGTCGAAGCCGCGATTGCCGCAGCCCCTCGGCTGGCTGAAATGCACCGCACGGCGGAAGCCCTGATCGGGGCCGCACCGGGGCAGGTCGCCTTCGCCGAGGGCCAAGGCCGGGCGCTGAGCTTTGTCGCGGGCGGTTTGCGGCTGACCCCCGGCGATCGGATTCTGTGCGCGCCGTCCGAATGGGGCGGCACGGTGTCGGCCTTCGAAGCGGTTGCGGCGGAAGCGGGGGCGACGGTCGAGCCGATCCCCATGACGCCCGATCACCTGACCGATCTCGACGCTTTAGCCAAGATGCTGGACGGGCGGGTAAAACTCGTCTCCGTTACCAGCGTTTCGGTGTGCGGGACGCGATCCAGCCTATCGCCGCGATTGCCGCCTTAGCGCAGACGGTCGGTGCGCTGGTGGCCGTCGATGCCAGCCAGTCGATTGGCTGGCTGGCGGTCGATATGGGCGTGCAGGGCATCGATATTGTCACCGCCAGCGGGCGCAAATATTTGCAAGGGCCGCGCGGCGTGGCGCTGCTCGGTCTTTCGGCCCGCGCGCAGGAGAGATTGCGCCCACCCCCGCCCGACGATTACTCGGTTCGCCAGCGCGACGCTTTACGCTGGGAATCGGCGGAATATTCCTATGCCAACCGCCTCGGCTTCGGCGCGGTGCTGGATTTGCGCGTGGATCATGTTTCCGCACTCGGAGCCGAGTTGATCGCAACGGCGACGCGGTTGGAACAAGCGTTGCTGACCGTTCCCGGCCTGCGCCTCCTGCGCCCAAACGCCGATACCACGCCCGCGATTGCGCCGCTGGTGGCTTTCGAGATTGCAGGGCACGAGCCGGGGGACGTGCAACGCGCGCTGCATGGGGAGGGCATCAATATCGCCGCCAATCAAGCGAGCTATGCGCCCTATCTGTTCGCCGCGCTCGGACGGCAGGCGCTGCTGCGCGCGTCGGTGCATCAAGAAATCGGCGAGGGAGAGATCGAGCGGCTCGTTGCGGCGCTAAAACGCGGGATCGCTTAACCGAACAGACTGTCGATATCGGCCTGGCTCACGCCGCCGCTGCGCGCCGGGCCGTGCAGCAGGCCATCGGCCCCCCCCGGTCGGGCCAAGGCTCGGCGGCGCGACCTCTTCGAAACCATCGCCCAAGACCTGAATGATGGTGCCGATGCGCTGTTCGACGAACTCCAACGTCGTCACGACTTTGGAAACGCGCTGGCCGGTAATGTCCTGGAAGGCGCATTCGGTGAAGAGGCTGGCGACCAGCGAATGAATCTGCTCCACCGCCATATCGACACTGCCTTCGGTGGCCGCGCGCGGGATCGATTCGGCGGCCGAGTCGATAGCTTCGGCGACGGCCAAAATGCCGTTCGTTGCGGTTTCGGTGGCGTATACGATGGCGCGCAGTTCCGAAACTGCCGTCGAGATCCGATCTTCCGTCGAACGCGGATGTCGGATCGCGGCAACTTCGGACTGGATCAACGCCAGTTGTTCGCGGAGCTCTGCGAGCTCGGATGCCAGAGTCGTTACGTCTAGGTCGCTCATTGCCTGTCTTCAGGTCAAACTATCAAAGCCACTATACGCAGGAAGTTTCCCCGACGCACGGCCCAAATCGATCAGACCATCTAGTTTTTGCGGAATGATGAAGGCTTTGGCAAAAGAACAAGATTTCAGCAGCGAGCTTATGTTGCAGTGCGTCGCAATCCGCGTTTAACCGGCGTTTTTAGCCGTTTCATCGAATAGTTCAGCAAGTTTATCCATCATCGTACCCCCCAACTGTTCAGCATCGACGATTGTTACG
>NZ_LAJY01000292.1 GCF_000963705.1 Elstera litoralis
CAAATTTCGCGACGTAGAGGGTGCGGTAGGCACCGGTTTCGTCTTTAACTCTGATTTCCTGAACGCCTGCACCAATCGACACCATCGGCTTCCAATCGTCAGGCTCAACACCGTTCTGAACGAGATCAAGCTGATACCCAATCTGCCGTCGGATATTCGGGGGAGGACCCAGGAGATCCTGCTTGCTCGTCTGCACGAAGATGATCGGTTTTACCGGTCGTATGCAAAAAATATATCATATTTTGTATAAAGGGATAGGAAGTAAACTGTTCCTATGCCTGCGGCAGCTTCGGGCGCAGAATTACCAAGGTCGCCGCCAGGGCGTTACCTTCTGACGTATCCGCCAATTTGGGCGCAACGGGGGCATCCAGCAGGCGGGTGAGCACTGCCGCCAAACCTTCTTCGGAAACCCGCTCCGCCCTTCCTTCCGCCAGCAGCCCTTCGCTCTCGTCACGGAAATTTTCCATATGGGGGCCGAAGAGCACGGGCACGCCGAGGCGCGCCGCTTCAGTCGGGTTTTGCCCGCCGTGGGGAATGAAGCTGCCGCCGATCACCGCAACACGGGCTAGGCGATACCAGAGCCCCAGTTCGCCCATTGTATCGGCGATATAGAGCCCGCTGTCGGGAAGCGCCGCCCCCTGCGAGCGGCACGGCGCGGCGAGGTCGCCAGCAAGCTCCGGCCCGCGATTGGGGTGGCGCGGCGCGAGGATCGTCAGCAGGTCGGGAAACTGAGGCAAAAGCGCCTTATGTGCCTCGGCGATCAGCGCTTCTTCCCCCGGATGGGTACTGGAGGCGACGATCACCGGGCGGTCGCCGATCCGCGCGCGCGCCTCTGCCAGGGCCACCGGATCCACCGGCAGGGGGTCGGCCGCGAGCTTGAGATTGCCAACCGCCTGCACCCGCAACGCCCCCAAAGCGCGAAAGCGCGCGGCATCTTCCTCCCCCCGCGCCAGAACGTCCGAAAAGCACTCCAGCAAATGCTGAATGATCGGCTTCGCCCGCTGCCAGCGCTGGAACGAGCGGTCGGACAGGCGGCCGTTCAGCAGCACGGCGGGGGTGCCACGCGCTTTGAGCCGCGTCAGAATCGTCGGCCACAGGTCGGATTCGGTCCAGAGCACGAAATCGGGCTGCCAATGGGCAAGGAACCGATCTACCGCCCAGGGCGCATCGATGGGAATGAACTGATGCAGCGCGCCCGGCGGTAAGCGCTCGCCCAGCAGCGCCGCCGAGGTTACGGTTCCCGTTGTCACCAGCAAGATCAAATCGGGCCGGGCCGCGCGCAATGCCGTCACCAGCGGCAACAGCGCCAGAGATTCGCCAACGCTCGCTCCGTGGAGCCAAACCAGCGGCCCGGTGGGGCGCGGCAAACCGGGCACCCCCAACCGTTCGCGCCACCGCTGCGGATGCTCTTTGCCGCGCTTCAGCCGCCGTCCGAGGAAGGCGGGTAGCAGCGGCTTCAATCCCCAACCTATTCCCCGATAGAGCGCCAGCATAGCGGCAACGCTCATGCCGCCGCCGCGAGCGAGGCTTGATAGGCGGCGTAAGTTTGCGTGATCCCGTCGCGCAAGGAGAGCGTCGGTTTCCAGCCGAGCGCCGTGAGCCGCGAGACATCGAGCAGCTTGCGCGGCGTACCGTCGGGCTTGCTCGTATCCTGCACCAGTCTGCCTTGGAACCCGGTGATTTCTTTTACCAGCAAGGCTAGCTCGCCGATGGGAATATCATCACCGACGCCGACATTAATAATCTCGGAGCTGTCGTAGGTCTGCATCAGGAAGATCGCCGCGTCGGCCAGATCGTCGCAATGTAGGAACTCGCGGCGCGGCGTGCCCGTGCCCCAGATCACGACTTCCGGCGCGCCCGCGAGCTTCGCTTCGTGGAACTTGCGGATCAGCGCGGGCAACACATGGCTATTATTGAGATCGTAATTATCGCCCGGCCCATACAGGTTGGTCGGCATCAGCGAAATGCCCTTGAAGCCGAACTGACGACGATAGGCGTTAATCATCTCGATCCCGGCGATTTTGGCAATCGCATAGGCCGAGTTGGTCGGCTCCAGAATACCCGTGAGCAGATGCTCTTCCTGCATCGGCTGCGGCGCGAACTTCGGGTAGATGCAGGAGGAGCCGAGAAAAACGAATTTCTCCACGCCCGCCCGGTAGGAAGCATCGATCAAATTCGTCTGGATCAGCAAATTCTCGCGGATGAAATCGCCGGGGAACTGATTATTCGCCTGAATCCCGCCAACCTTGGCGGCGGCATCGAACACAAACTGCGGCTTATGGGCGGCAAGATAGGCGTCGAGCGCGGCGCGGTCGGTCAGATCAACCTCGGCCCGGCCCGGCGTCAATAGGTTGGTAAACCCCTTGGCCCGTAGCTGCCGTACAATCGCCCCGCCCACGAGGCCGCGCGCGCCCGCCACAAAAATCCGTGCCGATTGGTCCATCATCCCTCCTCGCCCCAAATGGGCTCATAGCGGGGATGTACGACGCACACGCCCGTGCTGCAAGGGGGGACTAGCGGGGTTTACCGCGCCTGCCTATAGTGCGCCCCATGTTTTCCCGCTTCGACCGCTATATCGCGCGGCAGGTGATCGTTGCCACGCTCGCCGTGCTGTTGGTGCTGACCGCCGCGATCTGGCTCAGCCAATCGCTGCGCTTCATCGATCTGACCGTCAATCGCGGCCTGCCGATTTCCACCTTCATTAGTATTTCGGCCCTGGTTTTGCCGAATTTCCTCACGGTGATTTTGCCCATCGCCCTGTTTGCCGCCGTGCTGTTCACCTACAACGGCCTTCAGGCCGACAGCGAATTGCTCGCGATGCGCGCCGTTGGCCTGGGGCCGAGCCAGTTGATGCGCCCGGCGATTCTGGTGATGGCGATTGCGCTGCTGATCGGCTACGGGCTCACGCTCTACGGGCTCCCCGCCTCCTACCGCGCCTTCAAGGATATGCAGGCCAACTTGCGCAGCAATTTCGCCGCCGTGCTGTTGCAGGAGGGGGTGTTCACCCAGCTCGACGAAAAACTCACCCTGTTCGTGCGCGAGCAGGGCAGCCAGGGTGATTTATTCGGGATCATGGTCCACGATGGCCGCAATCCCCTGCGCCCCGCCACTTATATCGCCGACCGGGGCACCATCGTGCAAAGCCCGGACGGGCCGCGCCTGATTATGGTCAGTGGCAACCGGCAGGAGTTGGACCGGGAAACCGGCCGCGTCAGCTTTCTGTTTTTCGACCGCTATACGGTGGATATCGACCGGGTCACGGGCCAGGTCGGCCCGCGCCAGCGCGAAGGCACCGAACGCTATCTCGATGAACTGCTTTGGCCGGAAGAGGGTTTGGACGAGCGCACGCGGCGGGGCCTCTTCATCGAAGCCCATCAGCGCTTAGCCGCCCCGCTGATGATCCCGGCGTTTTTGGCGATTGCCTTCGGCGCGCTGCTGTCGGGCGATTTCAACCGGCGCGGCCAGACCCGGCGGATTTTTGCCGCCGTGCTGATCGCCGCCCTCACCCAAGCCGCCTTCTTCGCGCTCTCGACCGTGGCGAGCCGGATGGCGGGGGCCGTGATACTGCTCTATCTGCTACCCGCGCTTATCATTCTCGGGGCGGGCGTGATGATTGCGCGCCCTGCCCTGCTGTTCAAGCAGGCGGAGGCCCGATAATGCGCATCTCACCGCTATTCTGTGGATACATTGCCCGGCATTTCAGTGTTTGGTTGCTGAGCTTCTTTCTGGGGCTCGCGGCGGTGATCTTTATCGCCGATTCGGTCGAACTGCTGCGCCGCGCCGCCGCCAAACCCGATGTGGGGCTGGCGACCGTTTTGCACCTCGCCTTGCTGAAACTGCCGCAGACGACGCAAACCCTGATGCCCTTCGCGGTGCTGTTCGGCGCGATCATGGCCTTCTGGCGCTTGACCCGCAGTAACGAGCTGATTGTCGCCCGCGCGGCCGGAATCAGCGTCTGGCAGTTCCTCGCCCCGGCGCTGATCGTGGCGATTGGCCTTGGGATTGTGAAGGTCGCGCTGCTAAACCAGCTCGCCGCTGTTACCTTCGCCCGCTACGAGGTTTTGGAAGCCCGGCTGCTGCGCGGTCAAGTGGAGCAGATGATCGTCTCCCCCGCCGGGCTGTGGCTGCGGCAGGCCGAGACGGAAGGGGCGACGGCGATCATCCATGCCGATCAGGTCAGCCGCGATCTGCGCAGCCTCGGCGGCGTGATGATCCTGCGTTATGACGCGCAAGGCCGCTTCCTCGCGCGGGTCGATGCCCCCACCGCTACCCTGAGCGAGGGGGCTTGGATCGTCGAGCCCGCCTTCGAGGCCCCCAATGGCCAGCCGTCGAAACCCATCGGGCGGCTGGTGCTGCCGACCGACCTCACCCCCGACCGCATTCAAGAAAGCTTCGCCCGGCCCGAAACCATGTCGTTCTGGGCCTTGCCGGACTTTATTTCGGTACTGGAGAGTGCGGGCTTTTCGGCGACGCGGCACCGGCTCTACCTGCACAGCCAATTGGCCGTGCCGGTCCTGCTGGGGGCGATGGTGTTGATTGCCGCGACCTTCTCCCTCCGGTCGGCCCGGCGCGGCGGCGTCGGCCTGCGCATCGGCCTCGGCGTGATTATCGGCTTCGGCTTCTATTTGATGAATGATCTCGTGCAGGCCTTGGGCAAATCCGCCAGCATTCCCGTGGAACTGGCGGCCTGGACCCCGGCGGCGATTGGCTGCCTGTTCGGCCTCGCAACGCTTTTGTATCTGGAGGATGGTTAGAATGGCCGAACGGGCGCTTACCCTCGCGCTGGCGCAACTCAATCCCCATGTCGGCGATCTGGCGGGCAATGCCGCCCTGATCCGCGCCGCGCGGGCCGAGGCGGCGAAAGCCGGGGCCGACCTGATCCTGTTCAGCGAACTCACTCTGTCCGGCTATCCGCCCGAAGATTTGGTGCTGCGCCCAAAATTCCTCGCCGAGTGCAGGGCGGAATTGGAATCCCTCGCCGCCGACACCGCCGACGGCGGCCCGGCCCTGCTGCTGGGGGTTCCGCTCGAACTGGGAGGCAGCCGGGCAACTGCGTCGCCCTGCTCGACGGCGGCAAAGTCGCTGCCGTCCGCGTCAAGCACGATCTGCCGAACTATGGCGTGTTCGACGAAAAGCGCGTTTTCATCCCCGGCCCCATCCCCGGCCCGATTCTGTTTCGCGGCGTTAAGCTGGGTGTGCCGATCTGCGAGGATATGTGGACGCCCGACGTGTCCGAGGCGCTGGCCGAAATGGGCGCGGAAATTCTACTGGTGCCGAATGGCTCGCCGTTCGAGGATGGTAAAACCGCCGAGCGTCGCGCGCTCGCCCGTGCCCGCATTCAAGAAACCGGGCTGCCGCTGGTCTACGTCAATCAAGTCGGTGGGCAGGACGAAATGGTGTTCGACGGCGCGTCCTTCGCTGTGGGCTCCGACGACCGCACCGTGCTCACCCTCCCCGCCTTTCAATCGGCCCTGGGGATCATCACCGTCGAGCGGGACGCCGAGGGCAAGCTTATCTTGGCGAGCCCGCAAAAACCCGCGCCGGACCTCAGCCGCGACGAAGCGCTCTATTCGGCAATGGTCGTCGCCTTGCGCGATTATATCGATAAGAACCGTTTTCCCGGCGTCATCCTCGGGCTCTCGGGCGGGATCGATTCGGCCTTGGCGGCGGCGATTGCCGTCGATGCCCTGGGGCCGGACCGGGTTACGGGCGTGATGATGCCCTCGCCCTACACCTCGCAAGAGAGTCTCGACGACGCGGCGGGCGTGGCGCAGCGCCTCGGAATCGCGCTGCATACCGTGAGTATCGAACCTGCGATGGCGGCCTTCGGGCAAATGCTCGCGCCGCTCACCGAAGGTCGCGCCGCCGATATCACCGAAGAGAATATTCAGTCCCGCGCGCGCGGCGTGACCCTGATGGCGCTCAGCAATAAGCTGGGCGCGATGGTGCTTTCGACCGGCAATAAGTCCGAAATGGCGGTGGGCTATGCCACGCTCTACGGCGATATGTGCGGCGGCTATGCCATTCTGAAAGACCTGTATAAGACCGATGTGTTCGCCGTCTGCCGCTGGCGCAACCGCCAGGCTCCCGCAGGCGCGCTGGGGCCGGTTTCGGGCTCCGACACGTTGGTGATGCCCGAGCGCGTCATCACCAAACCGCCGACCGCCGAGCTGAAGCCGAACCAGACCGACCAGGACACGCTACCGCCCTATGACGTGCTCGATGCGATTCTGGCCGGGATCATCGAAGGCCAAAACTCCCACGCCGAAATCGTCGCGGCGGGCTACCCGGAAGCGCTGGTGACGCGCGTGTGGACCATGCTTGACCGGGCGGAATATAAGCGCCGCCAATCCGCGCCGGGGGTAAAGCTCACCCGCCGCAGCTTCGGGCGCGAGCGGCGGTATCCGATCACGAACGGGTATCGGGGCGGGTAAGGCTATTGGCTTCGCCGCCCAGGGCTCTGCCCTGGACCCGCCAAGGGCTAAAAGCCCTTGGAACCCTTATAAGGCTACGGTTGACGGTTGAACGCTGTATAACATTCAAGCTTCTGTACCTGTCCTTTTGGACAGTGGAGGCGAGCTATGAACAAGACTTCACAGTTTAAACCGTCTGATGGTGCCCTCGCCGCTCTTGCCGCGCTGCATCGCTCTGCCGCCGAGGCCCGAAAGATCGCCATTCAAACAAATACGGGAATCGTTATCCGCCGCGATGGGAAATTGGTCGAACTCAGCGCCGCCGATCTGATCGCCGAAGCCGTTGCCAAAACCGCCGCCGAGTAAAAAATCCCCCACCTCTCCCAAGGCAGGGGATTCTTAAGGGCCGCCCGGCCCTTAAGCGGGGCGCCGGGGCAGCGCCCCGGCGAACCAACCAGCCCTACTCGCCCAGCGCCGCCGCGCCTTCGAGGGCGGCCGACACAGCCGTAATCACGGCGGCGATTTTCACCACGGCTTGAACCTGTTCCTTGGTCGCGCCTTTTTTGAAGACTTCGTGCTCGTGGCTTTCGATGCACATGCCGCAGCCATTGACGGCGGAGACGGCGAGCGACCAGAGTTCGAAATCGAGCCCATCGGCACCGTGGCCGACCATGCCGTTCATCCGCAGGCCCGCGCGCATCGTTTTGAAGTCGGCGGTGGGCGAGAGGTGGACGTAGCGGTAATAGATATTGTTCATGCCCATCAGGGATGCCGCCACTTTCGCGGCGTTGACGTTGGTGGCGTCGATCTTGTCCGCGAGTTCGGCATTGATCGCGGCGATCACGGCGGGGTTGCGCGCGGCAATCGCGGTAGCAAGGGCCGTGCCCCAGGTCTGATTGGCCGACAGCATCGGCTGCGACAGCACCGAGGAGAGGTTGAGGCGCAGGTCTTTGGCGTAATCGGGCAGCGCGGACTTCAAGGTTTCGATGGACATAGCGTCTCCTTTCCGCGCCGGGCGCGGGTGCATCACGAGATATTATTGAAGGCCGAGGCCGTCCTGAAACAGGGGGAAACTCTGTCACCGGACGGCCCCGGCACGCCCCCGCCGCGTAGTTGCGACGGGGGCAGTCTTAGGCTGGATTAGAGGGTTTCTTCACCCTGCTTCCAGTTGCAGGGGCAGAGCTCGTCCGTCTGCAACGCATCGAGGATACGCAGGGTTTCCTGCGGGTTCCGGCCGACCGACAGATCGTTGACGGTGACGTGACGGATAACGCCTTCCGGATCGACAACGAAGGTGGCGCGCAGGGCAACGCCGGCGTTCTTTTCGAGAATGCCGAGTTCGGTCGAAAGCTCGCGCTTAATGTCGGCCAGCCACGGGAAGGTGAGCGGCTTCAGGTCGGCGTGATGGGTTCGCCACGCGGCATGGACGAAATCGCTATCGGTCGAGGCACCGATCAGCACGGCATCGCGGTCGGCGAAATCTTTTTCCAGCGAGCCGTAACCGACGATTTCGGTCGGGCAGATGAAGGTGAAATCCTTCGGCCAGAAGAACACGACCAGCCACTTGCCCTTATAGGTTTCGTTCGAAACTTCGGCAAAATCGGTCTGATGGTTCGGGCCGGTCACGGCGGTGAGATTGAACTTCGGGAAGGTATCGCCAACGGTCAACATTGTGTGCATCTCCAGGTTAAGGTCAGGATAAGTCTGCAAAAAACCGGGGCGCACCCCGATTTGGAATAATTCCAAAGAACGAAGTTAGATATGCCAGCCGCCCGTTCCGCCGTCAAGCCAAATTTATAACGCTTCTAAGAAAGCCGAAACAGGTAAGGTTGGCCCAACGGCCTCAAAACAAGATAGGGTTGTGCCGCCCCTTTCGCTAGACCCATCCCGAGGGCAAAGAGGAGTCCAACTTTGGCGTTGCTGTGGTCCCGTCCCCGTGGTCCCGATCCCCGCGTTAGCATCGAGCGGGGGGAAGACCGCTGCCTGCGCATTATTCTCACCGGGCCGTGGCGGGTTGCGAATGGCGTTGCCTCGCTGGTGCCGGTCACGCAGGAATTTGCCCACGGCGATTATGTCGCGGGGATTACGGTGGAGGCGCGGGTAGAAGCCTACGACAGTACGCTGATCGCCTTCCTGCTGAAGCTTCACGAGATTTGCGCGCTCGGCGATATTCCGCTGACCTTGCAAGGTTTGCCGGAAGGCGCGCGGCGGCTGTACGCGCTGGCAACGGCGGTTCCGGAACGCGAAGGCGCGGCGCGCGGCGGCAAGGGGTTTGCGCCGCTGACGGCCTTGGGCAAAACAGCGCTCGGCTTTGCCAAACAGGGCCGCGACTGGCTGAACTTCCTCGGCAGCATCACGGTTTCCACCCTGCGGCTGATGCGCGGCAAAGCCCAGTTTCAGCAGCGCGATTTTCTGTTGTTCGTTGAAGAATGCGGCGCGCAGGCGCTGCCCATCGTCACGATTATTTCGCTGCTGGTCGGGCTGATCCTCGCCTTCATCGGCGCGATGCAGTTGAAAGTGTTCGGCGCAGAACTTTATGTCGCGAACCTTGTTGCGGTCGCGATGGCGCGGGAAATGGCGGCGCTGATGACCGCTATCGTGCTTTCGGGGCGCACGGGGGCGGCGTTCGCGGCCCAAATCGGCGCGATGCAGGGCAATGAGGAGGTGGACGCGCTGACCACGCTCGGCATCTCCCCCATCGATTTCCTCGTACTGCCGCGCGTGCTGGCGCTGGTGCTAATGACGCCGCTGCTCTGCCTTTATTCGAACCTAATGGGGTTGATCGGCGGCTATGTGGTCAGCGTCGGGATTCTCGATATCACCGGGGCCGCCTATATCAATCAAACTCTACTGGCGGTGAAGCTTGGCGATTTTGTCGTCGGGCTGGTGAAAAGCCTGGTTTTCGGCGTGATCGTCGCAAGCGCCGGCTGTTTGCAAGGGTTACGCGCCGGGCGCAGTGCGGCGGCGGTGGGGGAAGCCACCACGAACGCCGTCGTTAGCTGCATTCTGCTCATTATCATCGCCGACGGGATTTTCGCCGTGCTGCTCAATATGTTGAAACTGTAAACCATGACTGCACTCGCCCCGCCCCGCATCGAAGTCGACGGGCTCGACATGATCTTCGATGCTTACGTCGTGCAGCGCGACATCAGCATGACCGTCCACCAGGGCGAGATTTTCGTCATTATGGGCGGCAGCGGCTGCGGCAAGAGTACGCTGCTGCGCCATATGATCGGCCTGCTGACCCCCGTCAAAGGCGCGATCCGCTACGATGGCGATAATCTCTGCACCGCCGTAGGCCGCGACCGCAATAGCCTAACCCGGCGTTTTGGCGTGCTGTTCCAAAGCGGCGCGCTGTGGAGTTCGATGACGCTGGCCGAAAATGTCGCCCTGCCGATCCGCACCTATACCAGCCTGACCGAACCCGAGATCGAAGAGTTGGTGGCGCTGAAACTCGCCCTCGTGGGCCTGCGCGGGTTTGAGGATTACATGCCTGCGGAAATTTCGGGCGGCATGCGCAAGCGGGCGGGCCTTGCCCGCGCCATTGCGCTCGATCCGGATATTCTGTTTTTCGACGAACCCTCGGCGGGGCTGGACCCAATCAGCTCGAAACGGCTGGACGATCTTATTCTGGAACTGCGCGATTCGCTGGGGGCGACGGTGGTCATCGTCACCCACGAACTCGCCAGCATTTTCGCCATCGCCGATAATTCGATCTTTCTCGACGCCGAAACCCGCACGCCGATTGCCCACGGGCCGCCGAAAGCGCTGCTTGAAACCTGCCCGGAACCGCAAGTGCAGGCCTTCCTGCGCCGGGGTGCGGTGAAGCGCTAACCCCGCCCCTATTAAGCTTTCTGAAAAAAGCCTAACTCTGTGTTAGAAACCCGTAACGACTGCCCCAGCCCGAGAGCAACGCGATGATCCGACTGATCGAAAATCTTCCACTCATTTGGAAGCTCTGCGTTACTTTTATTCTCATCGCTTTCGCGACGATTGCCGTCGCCGTGCTCGGCATTCTTCGGGTTGGCGCGATTCCGACCGTGGTCGATGATCTCCTAGTGGCGACGACCGAAGTGCATACCGCCGATGTGGTGATGGTCGATGTGCTTGTTATCGCTCAACATCTTGAACATCTCGCCTCCATGGGGCCTGCCGAGCGCCCGGCTATCGCGGCGCAGCTTGGCAAGGATCTGGAGAAGGCGGGGCAGTCGCTGGCCGCCCTGCGTGATGCCATTGCCAAACCCGAGGCCTCGGCACCGCTCAAAGCGATTGAAGCGGCTTTCGCCGAAATCAAAGCTAACGTCCAAGCGCTCACCGCGACCAACGATGCCGCGCGGATCGTCACGGTTCGCAAACTCGTGCAAAGCCTGCCGGAGCAGGTGAACTTGATCCAGCAGCCAAATTTCACAAAAATTTGGCGATAATATTGTGCGCGGTAATGATCTTTACAGCGATACGATCCGGGATTTGCTGGCGCTGACGCTGCTCGGCCTTGCTGCCTCGTTGGGGCTCGCCATTCTGGTCGCCCATCGCCTGATCTCCCAGCCGCTGACCCTGATTGCGCGCGGCATGGCGGGCACGGCGGACGGCTCGACCGTCGATGTCGTCGTCGATCCGGCCACAGCAAAGCGCCGCGATGAAGTCGGCGTTCTGGCGAAAGCCTTTATCGCCTATACCGAAACCGCCAGCCGCGCGCGGGCTTTCGATCGGCAAGCGCGCGAGGAGGCCGAGCGCCGCCTAACCCAACGCGCCGCGCTGGAAGAAAATGTGGTGGCTTTCGATGCCCAAACCACAACGGCGCTGGGGCGCATCGGCCAAGCCGCCGCGCTTCTGGAAGCCACCGCAAGCCGCTTGGCCACCTCCGCCAATGAAACCACCCAGCAGTCGGGCACGGTCGCCGTCGCCTCCGGGGAGGCCGCCCGCAGCGTCGATACCGTTGCCGAGGCGGCGCGGGAGTTGCTGAAACTGGTCGATGAAATCCGCCAACAGGTCTTGCACTCCACCAAGGTCGCCAGCGAGGCGATGGATCAGGCCAGCCGGACCAAGGGCACAATGCAGGGCCTTGCCGACCGCACGCAGCAAATCGGCGACGTGGTGAAGCTGATTACCGATATCGCCAGCCAAACCAATCTTCTGGCGCTCAACGCCACCATCGAAGCCGCCCGCGCTGGGGAAGCCGGGAAGGGCTTTGCCGTCGTCGCCACCGAGGTAAAGAATCTCGCCAGCCAAACCGCGCGCTCGACCGATGAAATCAGCCAGCAGATTGCCGCGATCCAAGCCGCTACGCACGAAACCCTGAGCGGCATTCAGGAAATCGCCGGAACCATCACCTCGGTCAACGATAGCGCCACGGCGATTGCGCGCGCCATCGACGAGCAAAGCACCGCCACCGTGCAAATCGTACGCAATTCGGAAAATGCGGCCCAGGGTACCCAGAAAGTGCTGAGTACGGTGGACCGGATCAATCAATCCGCCGTCGCCACCGGCACGGGGGCCGCCGATGTGCGCGCCGCCGCCCACGAACTCTCCGAGCAGGCCGAAACCCTGCGCCGCCAAGTGGATGGGTTCTTCAGTACCCTTCGGCGCGCGTGATCTATGCAATGGGAAAGCTTTAACCAATGAGCAAACGCGCCAACCCCGTCGTCATCGGCGGTTTCGTGCTCGGAGCGCTGGTCCTCGGCATCGGCGGCCTTACCGCCTTCGGCTCCGGGTTGTTCAGCCGGGAAGCGAAAGAGGTCGCCATCGCTAGGTTCGACGGATCGGTCAGCGGGCTTGCGGTCGGCGCGCCGGTGACGTTCCGGGGCGTGCGCATCGGCCAGGTCAAAAGCATTCAGCTTCAGCTTATTCCCGACACGTTCCAGGCGCGTATTCCCGTGGAACTGGAAATCGATACCGATAAGGTTGCCTTTGTCGGCGTGGCCCGCCCGCTTTCGGAAAGCCTGAGCGAGGCTATCGATAAGGGGCTGCGCGCGCAATTGCAGGTGCAAAGCTTCGTAACCGGCTTGGTGTCGGTCAATCTCGACTTCTTCCCCGCCGCCCCGCCGCCCGAAAAGAGCGCAGGGCAAGCGATGGAAATCCCCACGCTGCGGTCGGGGTTCGATTCGCTGCTGGAAACCGTGGGGGCCTTGCCCTTGCAGGATATGGCGGGAACGGCTTTGGCGGTCTTGAGCAATCTTAACGATCTGCTGACCTCGCCCGAAATCAAAACCCTGCTGACCAGCGGCGCACGCGGGGCGGAAGCCTTGGCCGAGGCCGCCGTTACGGCGCAGGGCGCGATCATTCCGCTCAGCCAATCGCTTGAACTCACGCTGGCCGAAGCGCGCACCACCCTGCAAACCATCCAGCAGGCGACCAAGGCCACCCAAACCGACGTTTCCGGCCTGATGGGCGATTCGCGTAAGCTCGCGCAGGATGCCGACAAGCAGTTGCTCGCCCTCGCCGCTCAGGCCAACGCCACCTTGAAAGCCACCGAACAGGCGGTACAAGCCGCCAATAGCCTCATCGGCCCGGCCTCGGCCCAGCGCGCCGATTTGGAACAAGTCCTGCGCAATCTCAATTATGTCACGCGCTCGCTGCGCGGTTTTGCCGAACAGTTGGAGCGCAACCCCAATGCCCTGATTGTCGGAAAGCGATAGAATGTCCCGCCTGCCTTTTTTCCTCAGCCTTGGCCTGCTCGCCCCCGCCCTTACCGGCTGCCTCACGGGTACACCGCCCGCGCGCCTCTATGTGCTGGACCCGCTAGAGGTCGTGAGCCCCGCGCCGCGCCTCGACCAGCGCCTCGCGCTCGGCATCGGCGCAACCCAGGTGCCCGAATATCTCGACCGCCCGGAACTGGTGGTGCGCGCCGGCACCAATGAGGTCAGCGCGGTTGAAACCGACCGTTGGGCCGAACGCCTACCCGTCACCCTCTCGCGCGTGCTCACCGAAAACCTGTCGCGGCTGCTCGGGGTGGAAGCGCAACTGATGCAATCGGGCCGCGCGGTGGGAAGCCTCGATTACGAAATCTATCTGGATATCACCCGCTTCGAAATCGCGCCCGATGCAGTGCGACGCTGGGCGGGCGCTGGATTATCATCGATGCCGCCAGCCGCGCCGAAGTCGCCTCCGCCCGCCTCGCGCGCCAGGAAAAGGGCAGCGGCACCGGCTTTCCCGCCGCCGTCGCGAGCATGAACCGGGCGATTTCCGCCGTGAGCCAGGAGATTGCCGCGCGCCTGCGGACGCTGCCGACGCGGAGTTAGAGCCCGGACGGCGTCAGCCGGTTCATCACGAGCGCCGCCTGGGTTCGGCTGACGACGCCGAGCTTGCGGAAAATCTGACTGGCGTGGGCCTTCACGGTCTGCTCGGCGATGCCGAGTTCGAAGCAAATCTGTTTATTGAGCTTGCCCTCGCCGATCATCGCCAGCACGCGCAACTGCTGCGGCGAGAGCGTGGCGAGGCGTCGATAGAGGTCGTGATCGTCGGCATCGGCCGGGGCGGCGGTTTCGGGGGCAACCAGATCGCCGCGCAAAATCGCGGCAATCGCTTCCTGGATCGTTTCGACCGAGGCCGATTTGGGGATGAAGGCTGCAGCCCCAAAGGCCCGCGCGCGCCGCACCGTTTCCGCATCCTCCTGGGCCGAAACCACCGCAACGGGCACGGTCGGCGCGTGGGCGCGCAGCAGCATCAGCCCCATCAAGCCATTGCTGCCGGGCATCGTGAGGTCGAGCAGCACCAGATCCACCTCGGGATCGCTGGCCAACGGATCGGCAGGGGCGAGGCGCGCCATGACACTGTCGAAATCCGCCGCTTCCAGCAACTCGGCCTCGGGCCAGCGGCGGCGCAGGGTTTCGCTGAGGGCGGCGCGCACCAGCGGGTGATCGTCGGCAATCAGGAAACGCGGTGTCACTCGGGGGCATCCTCCGCTTGAGCGGCCAAGGCACTGAGATAACTGCGCAAAGCCGCAGGGCGCAAGGGCTTATACAGAATTTGAATTTCGGCACTCAGCGCGCGCTGGCGCAAGGCGGGCGAGCGATCCGCCGTCAGCAACAGCCGGGCGGTCCCCGGCAGGCTTTCGAGCAGGGCGAGACCGT
>NZ_LAJY01000293.1 GCF_000963705.1 Elstera litoralis
TCAGGTGAAGAACAAGCCGCGAAGAGCAATGTATGACAGGGTTCCTGTTATCGTTCCGCCCAAAGCGTGCAGCGCAGTATAATTTCTGCGGCGGCGCGAAATTTGTAACAGTCTGTATCAATGTGTCGAAACCGAAACCGGCTTGAAACACGGCAGTACGCTGTGTTTTTAGGCAAAGATGGTACGAAGAGACACGGCAGAGGCGCATCCCGCCTCTTTCGCCTGACCAACAAACGGGCGAGCCAGCAAGAAGCGAGGCATCGCTCACCGATTTTTCTTGGGAGGAAATTTATGCTAACGAATTCCCGTCGCGGCGTGCGCGCCGTTGCCCTGTCGACCGTCTTCGTCGGGGGCCTCGCCGCCTTCGCCGCAGCCGCCCAACCGCAAGCCGAAGTGCTGCATTATTGGACCTCGGGCGGTGAAGCGAAAGCTGCCGCAGCCCTGAAGGCCGATTTCGAAGCCAATGGCGGTAAATGGACCGATAACGCCGTCGCCGGTGGCGCAGGCGATGCGGCCATGACCGTGCTGCGCAGCCGCGTTCTGTCGGGGGATCCGCCCGCCGCCGCCCAAATCAAAGGCCCGAATATTCAAGATTGGGCCAAGCAAGGCGCGCTCGGGAATCTGAACAAGGTTGCTGCTGCCGAAAACTGGGACAAGGTTCTGCCGCCGCAGATCACCAGCATCATGAAGTACAACGGCAATTACGTTGCCGCCCCGGTGAATATTCACCGTATCGATTGGTTCTGGGCGAACCCCGCCGTTCTCGCCAAGGTCGGCGCGACCGCAGCGCCGAAGACCTGGGACGAGTTCAACGCTTTGGCCGAAAAGCTGAAGGCCGCTGGGATCACCCCGCTGGCCCACGGCGGCCAAGCGTGGCAGGACGCCACGATTTTCGAAACCGTGGTGATGGGCCTCAATGGCGCGGCTTTCTTCAAGAAGGCCTTCGTTGATCTTGATGATGCGACGCTGCGCAGCGCCGACATGAACAAGGTCTTCGACCAGATGCGCAAGATTCGCGGCTTCGTGGATAAGGATTTCCCCGGTCGTGAGTGGAACGCCGCCACCCAGATGGTCATGAACGGCACCGCCGCCATGCAGATCATGGGCGATTGGGCGAAGGGTGAATTCCTCGCTGCGGGCAAAGTGCCGGGCAAGGATTTCCTCTGCGCGCCGGTCCCCACCCAGGGCGGTTACCTGATGAACGTGGATAGTTTCGCCATGTTCAACGTGAAGGGCGACGATAAGCTTGCCGGGCAACTGCTGCTCGCGAAATTGATCGTGGGCGAAAAGTTCCAAGAAACTTTCAACGTCTATAAGGGCTCGATCCCGGCCCGTCTCGGCGTGCCGATGGATAAGTTTGATAGTTGCGCCGTCAAATCCTCGGACGATCTGAAGGCCTCGATTACCGCAGGCACGCTGGTTCCGTCGATGGCCCATGAAATGGCCACGAACGGCGCGGTGCGCGGCGCGATCCTCGACGTCGTAACCCAGCATTTCAACGGCTCCATGTCCTCGGCCGACGCTTCGAAGAAGCTGGCGGACGCGGTAAAGTTGGCGAAATAAGCCTGTACGCTTCGGGCGGGGCCGCTTTGCCGGCCCCGCCTTTTTTCATTACTCTGTTGGGCCCGCCCGACCGGCGCTGATGCAGCGGCCGGACCCGTGAGGCGATTGTCTGGAGCCCGCCGATGCAATCTTCGCTCAGATCTTCCCTCTCCCGCATTGTCGTCGCGCCGACGTTCTTGCTGGTGCTGGTTTTCGTCTATGGGTTCATTCTCTGGACGGCCTACGTCAGCTTTACCGGCTCGAAAATGCTGCCGAGCTACGAATGGGTCGGGATCGATTCCTACGTGCGCCTTTGGCAGTTCGAACGCTGGCACGTGGCGATTACGAACCTTTTCATTTTCGGGTCGCTGTTTATCGTTATCTGCCTTGCCTTGGGCTGCCTGTTGGCCGTGATGCTGGACCAAAAAATTCGCGTCGAAGGCACTTTGCGGACGATTTACCTCTACCCGATGGCCCTTTCCTTCATCGTCACCGGCACGGCGTGGAAATGGCTGCTGAACCCCGGCACCGGCCTGCAAGCCTTTGTGCGCGATTTGGGGTTCCCCGAATTCACCTTCGACTGGCTGATTAACGAGCAGTTTGCGGTTTATACCCTGGTGATCGCCGCCGTCTGGCAATCCTCCGGCTTCGTCATGGCGCTGTTTTTGGCGGCCTTGCGCGGGGTGGATCAGGAGATCATCAAAGCCGCCTACCTCGATGGCGCCAGCCTGCCGCGCATTTACTGGGGCATCGTTATCCCCTCGATCCGGCCCGTGTTTCTCTCCGCCATCGTCATTCTCGCCCATTTGGCCGTGAAGAGTTTCGATCTGGTGGTAGCGCTCACCGGCGGCGGCCCCGGCTTTGCCTCCGATCTGCCCGCGAATTTCATGTACGAAATGGCTTTCCGCCGGAACCAGATCAACATTGGCGCCGCCAGCGCCGTGATGATGCTGTGTACCGTGATGGCGATTATCGTGCCCTATCTTTACTCCGAACTGCGGGGGGCGAAGCGTGGCTAATCTACAAGATCTTCCCGGCGCACGCGGTCGCTATGCGATTGTCGGCCGCGTCTTCCTTTATGCCGCGCTGTTCCTGTTCGCCGCCTATTATCTGCTGCCCTTGGGCGTGATGGTCTCGACCTCGCTGAAATCGGCGGCGGAGTTGCGCACGGGCTCGCTCATCTCCTTGCCGCGCGATTTCAGCTTCGAAGCCTGGGGCTTTGCCTGGAATAAGGCGAATGTGGGCGTGAACGCCACGGGGCTTGCGCCCTACTTCTGGAATTCGGTGGTGATGGTCGTGCCCTCGGTGCTGATTTCCACCTTCATGGGCGCGCTGAATGGCTACGCCCTGACGAAATGGAAGTTCCCCGGCGCGAACCTGCTGTTCGGCCTTATCCTCTTCGGCAGCTTCATTCCGTTCCAACTGGTGCTGCTGCCCATGTCGATGACCCTCGGGTTCTTAGGCCTGGCGGGCACGACGGCGGGGCTGGTGCTGGTGCATGTGGTCTATGGCCTCGCCTTTACCACCCTCTTCTTCCGCAATTACTACACCTCGATCCCCGATGATCTGGTGAAAGCCGCCACCATCGACGGCGCGGGCTTCTTCCAGATTTTCTTTAAGATCATGCTGCCGATTTCGACGCCGATCATGGTCGTCTCGATCATTTGGCAGTTCACCCAGATTTGGAACGACTTCCTGTTCGGGGCCTC
>NZ_LAJY01000294.1 GCF_000963705.1 Elstera litoralis
CGTTCAGCGCCAAAATCTTGGTTGTGCGCATGACGTTCTGGATCTCCGAGACCTTCATCGTCGCGAGATCCGAAACCTCTTTTGACAGCGCTAAAATCTGCTCCTGCATCGCCCGTCCGCTCCCCCACATCACTGCGCAACCAAATTCTTGCACAAAGTGGGAGCGTTCCTACCGTAATTATGCTGCGGTGCAAGGCTAAATGTTAATCATTTGTTATGAAAAAGAGGCAGAAAGCTTTCGGAAACATACTTCGAGTCGGGAGCGATTCCTAAAATTCGAACATTTTCAGACATCTTTATATTTTGTATACCAATATTAGGGCAGTAAAGCTGTCGCACACTCTGCTATGTTTTCATCCGCGACATAATGACGCATCCGTGATTTGTAATGGGACAGCCGCAAAAGCCGACAAAACCTGACCTTTTGGTCTAAAGCATCGCGCGTCAAAAACGACGCACGATGCTTTAGGTTTATATCGGCCCTCGCCGGGCGGTGCGTTTGACGCGCCAAGCGCTTAGGCGGGCGCATCCGTGCCCTTGGCCGCCGCCTCATCCGATGCGCTCGGCGCATCAAACGCGCTCAGGGCGGCTTTTAGAACCGCGTCCGATTCAACGGACGCGGCTCTAATGTAATAAAACTACTTTCCGTGGACTGCCGAACCGCCTATGATCGCCGCCAAGGTCAAAATCAGTCCTGGGAGGGACGTATGGCGCAGATTATTCCTGTAGCGCCTTTCGATTATGTCGTGTTCGGCGGCACGGGCGACCTCGCCCTGCGCAAGCTGCTGCCCGCGCTATATCATCGGCACCAAGATCAGCAGATCACCGGCCCGTCGCGGATTATTGCCGTTGCCCGCAGCGCGCTAAGCCGCGACGCCTATATTGCCAAAGTGCTGGAATGGCTGAAAGGGCAAGTCGGCAGCGATTTTGACGAGGCGACCTGGGCCGCCTTTGCCGATCGTATTCACTATGTCGCCGTCGATGCGACCGGCGATGCCGGGTGGCCCGACCTGGCGGCGGCGCTGGCCGATGGCGGCAGCAAAGTCCGCGTTTTCTATCTCGCCACCGCGCCGGACCTGTTCGGGCCGATCTGCCGCAGCTTGAAGGCGGCGGGTTTGGCGACGCCCGACAGCCGCGTCGTGCTGGAAAAGCCGATTGGGACCGATCTCGCCTCGGCGCGCAAGATCAATGACGAGGTTGGCGCGGTCTTCGCCGAACAGCAGATTTACCGCATCGACCATTACTTGGGCAAAGAGACGGTTCAGAACCTGCTGGCGTTGCGCTTCGCCAATAGTCTGTTCGAGCCGCTGTGGTCTTCGGCCTGGATCGATCACGTGCAGATCACCGTCGCTGAAACCGTCGGGGTGGAAAGCCGGGCGGGCTATTACGATAAGTCCGGCGCGCTGCGCGATATGGTGCAAAACCATCTGCTGCAACTCCTCTGCTTGGTGGCGATGGAGCCGCCCCGGCAGATGGATAAGGACGCGGTGCGCGACGAAAAGCTGAAAGTGCTGCGCGCGCTGAAGCCGATGAAAGCGCCGGACGTGCTGAGTTCCATCGTGCGCGGCCAATATAAGGCCGGGGCCTCGCGCGGCGAAGGCGTGCCGGGTTATCTGGACGAGCTTGGGCACGAAAGCCACACGGAAACCTTCGTGGCGCTGAAAGTGGAAATCCAAAACTGGCGCTGGGCGGGCGTGCCCTTCTATTTGCGCACGGGTAAGCGGATGAGCGAGAAAGTGTCGGAAATCGCCATTCAGTTTCGCCCGGTCCCCCATTCGATTTTCCCGGCCGATGCGGGCGTGATCGATCCGAACCGCCTCATCGTGCGCTTGCAGCCGAACGAGGGCATCCGCCTGCATATGATGACTAAGGAGCCCGGCCCCGGCGGGTTGCGCCTGCGCCCGGCTTCCTTGAACCTCTCCTTCGCCGAAACCTTCAAGATCCGCAACCCCGACGCTTACGAGCGCCTGCTGATGGACGTGGTGCGCGGCAATCCCACGCTATTCATGCGCCGCGACGAGGTGGAAGCCGCTTGGACCTGGGTCGAGCCGATCCTTGAAACCTGGGAGCGCCGCGCCGAGCCGCCGAAGCCTTACGTGGCCGGCACCACCGGCCCGGCCGCCGCCATCGCGCTGATCGAGCGTGACGGGCGCACGTGGAACGAGGAGGCCGAATAATGGCCAAGCTTCATCCCATGCTGGAAAGCGTTACCGCGCGGATTATCGAGCGCTCGAAAGACAGCCGCGCCACTTATCTCGCCCGCTTGCGCGCCGCCGCCGACAAAGGCCCGCGCCGCTCGCGCCTCTCCTGCGGGAACCTCGCCCACGGTTTTGCCGCCTGCGCGCCCGACGATAAGGCGGATTTGAAGGCGGCAGCCAAGCCGAATCTGGCGATCATTACGTCGTATAACGATATGCTGTCGGCCCATCAGCCCTTCGAGCCCTATCCCGCGATCATCAAAGAGGCTGCGCGCGAAGCCGGGGCCGTGGCGCAGGTGGCGGGCGGCGTTCCGGCCATGTGCGACGGCGTCACCCAAGGCCAGGACGGGATGGAACTGTCCCTGTTCAGCCGCGACGTGATTGCGCTCTCAACGGCGGTGGCGTTAAGCCACGCCATGTTCGACGGCGCGCTGTATTTGGGCGTCTGCGATAAGATCGTGCCGGGCCTCATTATCGGCGCGCTGACGTTCGGGCATTTGCCCTCGGTGTTCATCCCGGCGGGGCCGATGCCCTCGGGTCTGCCGAATAACGAGAAAAGCCGCATCCGCCAGCTTTACGCCGAAGGCAAAGTGGGGCGGGCGGAACTGTTGGAGGCCGAAAGCGCCTCCTACCATTCGCCGGGTACCTGCACCTTCTACGGCACTGCCAATTCCAATCAGATGCTGATGGAGTTCATGGGCCTGCATTTACCGGGCTCCAGCTTCGTCAATCCCAACACGCCGCTGCGCGAGGCGCTGACGCGCGCCTCGGTGCGGCAAGCGGTGGCGATCACGGCGGGCGGGGACTTCACCCCCATCGGCGAGATTCTCGACGAACGCGCTTTTGTGAACGGCATTATCGGTTTGCTGGTCACGGGCGGCTCCACCAATCACACGCTGCATCTGATTGCGATGGCCGCCGCCGCAGGCGTGCGCCTGACGTGGGACGATTTCAACGATCTGTCCGCCAGCGTGCCGCTCATGGCGCGCGTCTATCCGAACGGCTCGGCGGACGTGAACCATTTCCACGCGGCGGGGGGCTTGCCCTTCGTCATCGGCGAATTGTTGGACGCGGGCCTGCTGCACGAAGATGTGCGCACGATCCTCGGCCACGGGCTGTCCGCCTATCGACAGGAACCGTTCCTGGCCGACGATGGCGGCGTGACCTTCAAGCCCTCGACGCGCGAAAGCCACGATCTTACCGTGCTGCGCCCCGTCGCCAACCCGTTTGCGACGGACGGCGGCTTGCGCATGCTCACCGGCCCGCTCGGACGCGCGGTGATTAAGGTTTCGGCGGTGAAAGCCGAGCATCGCATCGTCGAAGCCCCCGCCCTCGTGTTCGACAGTCAGAATGCGCTGCAAGAGGCCTTCAAGCGCGGCGAGTTGGAACGGGATTTCATCGCCGTCATCCGCTTCCAAGGGCCGAAGGCGAACGGCATGCCGGAACTCCATAAACTCACCCCGGCCTTAGGCGTGTTGCAGGATAAGGGATTTAAGGTGGCGCTCGTTACCGATGGCCGCATGTCCGGCGCGTCGGGTAAGGTTCCGGCGGCGATCCATTTGACGCCGGAAGCCTTGGACGGCGGGCCGATTGCCAAAATCCAAACCGGCGACATTCTGCGCCTCGATGCCGAAGCCGGAACGCTCACCGTGCAGGCCGATCTCTCAGGCCGTGAGGCCGCTGTGATCGATCTCGCCGGGAATGATTTCGGCTGCGGGCGCGAGCTGTTCGGGGGCTTCCGCGCGCTGGTCGGCGGGGCCGAGAGCGGCGCGCATGTGTTCGGGGCCTTGCTGGACCGGCAGGGGGCGTAATCATGGCGATTATCACTCCCACCGCCGCGCGCCCCGTGGCTGGTGGCGGATATCGGCGGCACGAATGCGCGGTTCGGGCTGATTACGGGGCCGGGGGCGGGGCCGAGCCAGATCGGCAAAGTTCCCAGTGCCGAACACCGCACCTTGGCGAGCGCGGCGAAAGCCTATCTCGCGGCGCTGCCAAATGCCGTTCAACCCAGCGCCGCCTGTGTGGCGGTGGCGGGGCCGGTGACGGGCGACCGCTTCAAGCTGACCAATCAGGCCTGGGATTTCTCGGTTGCCGAATCGCGGGCCGAGTTGGGCCTGGATCACCTCGCGTTGGTGAATGACTTTGAGGCGCTGGCGCTCTCGCTCCCGCGTCTGAAGGAACTTCGGCAGATCG
>NZ_LAJY01000295.1 GCF_000963705.1 Elstera litoralis
GTGTAGAGCATCCACACCACAATCGGCAGATTGCCCATGCCGAGCACGACCAGCAGGCCCCAGCGATTGTCCAGCATCCCCGTATCGCGGAAAATCAGATAGATCGGCACCAGCGCGCCCACGGCGGGCATCATCTTGGTCGAGAGCATCCACAGCAGCACGTCTTTCGTGCGCTTGTTCGGCGCAAAGGCCATCGCCCAGGCGGCGGGAATGGCCACCAGCAACCCGAAGATCGTCGCGCCAAAGCTGAGGAAGATCGAGTTCCAGGCATGGAGCAGATAATCGCTGCGCTCCTGGACCGTCAGATAATTTTCCAAGGTCCAGTGAAAGAACAGAAACTGCGGCGGCATGGCCGAGGCGTCGACCTCGGTCTTGAAGCTGGTGAGGATCATCCATAGCACCGGGCCGAACATCAGCAGGCCGACGGCCCAGGCGAAACCGGAGTTGATGAGGCGGCGGGGAAGCGGGGTCGAGCGCGCCATCTTACGCCTCCAAATTCTTGCCGACGAGGCGCACGAGGAAAAACGCGACGATATTGGCGAGAACCACGGCGACAATCGCCCCCGCCGACGCGCCGCCCACATCATATTGAATGAGGGCCTGGGCATAGACGAGGAAGGCGATATTCGTGGTGGCAACCCCAGGGCCGCCGCCGGTGGTGACGAAGATTTCCGCAAAGACCGAGAGCAGAAAAATCGTCTCGATCATAATGACGACCGTAATCGGGCGGGCGAGGTGCGGCAGCACGATATAGAAGAAATAGGCAAACGGCCCCGCGCCATCCATTTCGGCGGCTTCCTTCTGCTCGCCGTCGAGGGATTGCAGCGCGGTCAGTAAAATCAGCGCGGCGAAGGGCAGCCATTGCCACGCCACGATCAAAATAACCGAGAACATCGGCAACCGCCCGAACCAATCGACGGGCTGAAAGCCGAACAGCATCGCTACCCAGGCGAACAGGCCCGAAACCGGGTGCATCAGCAGGTTTTTCCACACCAGCGCGCTCACCGTCGGCATCACGAAAAACGGCGTGATGACCATGATACGCACGAGCCCCTGCCCGAACATCGGCTGATCGATGAGCAGAGCGATGCCGATGCCGAGCAGCACGGTAATCGCCAGCACGCCCCCCACCAGCACCAGCGTATTTTGCAGGCTAGCGAGGAAGTCAGGATCGGCCAGGAAATAAGCGTAATTTTCAAACCCCACGAAACTTTCTGTGCCGGGGGAGAGAAGATTATAGCGCAGGGTGGAAAAATAGAGCGTCAGCCCGAGCGGCACGATCATCCACAGAAACAGCAGAATAACCGAGGGCGATAGGGCAAGACGGGCGGCGATGTTACTATGGCGAGTGGCCATGCCGATGCTCCCAATGCGTAAAAAAAAGGGTGACTCCGCGCGGGAGTCACCCCCAATCCGGGAGAGAGTCTACTTAATATAACCGGCGCGCTTCATTTCCCGTTCGGTAATGGTTTGCGCCGACTTCAAGGCTTCTTCCACCGAGGTCGCCCCGGCGATGACGCCCGAGAAGGACTGGCCGACGCGGGTCGCAATGCCCTGGAATTCCGGGATCGCGGCGAACTGAACGCCCACATAAGGCTTCGGCTTGACCGTGCTGTTGATCGGATCGGCGGCGTTGATCGCGGCCAAGGTCAGCTCGGCAAAGGGGGCGGCCTTCAGATAGTCCGGGTTGGCGTAGAGCGACTTGCGCGTGCCCGGCGGTACATTGGCCCAGCCTTCTTTCGCGGCCACGAGCTTGGTGTAATCCTTGCTGGTCGCCCAAGCGATGAATTTCTGCGCCGCGTCGGTCTTTTTCGAGCCCGCCGGGACCGCGAGATTCCAGGCCCACAGCCAGCCAGCGTTCTTACCGAGGCCCGCATTCGGGGCGATGGCGAAGCCGACCTTATCGGAAACCGTGCTTTCCTTCGGGTTGGTCACAAAGGAGGCGGCTACGGTGGCATCGATCCACATGCCGCATTTGCCCGAGTTGAACAGCACAAGGTTTTCATTGAAGCCATTGGCGGAGGCACCCGGCGGGCCGGACTCCTTCATCATCGTGGCGTAGGTGGTGAGGGTCTTGGTCCATTCCGGCCCGGTGAACTCCGGGTTCCATTTTTCGTCGAACCAGCGCGCACCCATCGAATTGGCCATGGCTGTCAGGAAGGCCATATTCTCGCCCCACCCGGCCTTGCCGCGCAGGCAGATGCCATAGGTTTGGGTGCTGGTATCGGTGATTTTCTTGGCGGCGCTGGCGATGAAATCCCAGGTCGGCTCTTTTGGCATCTGCAAGCCTGCTTTTTCAAACAGGTCTTTGCGGTACATCACGAAGGAGCTTTCGCCGTAGAAGGGCGAGGCGTAGAGCTTGCCGCCGTCCGAAATGCCGGAGCGGATGGCGGGCAGCAGATCGTCCGCATCATAATCGGCACCGAGCCCGTCGAGCGGCACTAGCCAGCCCTGCTTCGCCCAAATCGGCACTTCGTAGGTGCCGATGGTCAGCACATCGAACTGGCCGCCCTTGGTGGAAATATCGGTGGTCACGCGCTGGCGCAGCACATTTTCTTCGAGCGTTACCCACTCAACGGTAATGCCGGGGTTTTTCGCGGTGAAATCGGCGGTGAGGCCCTGCATGCGGATCATATCACCATTGTTCACCGTGGCGATGGTCAGCTTGGTTTGGGCCGAGGCGGAGAAGGCAAGGAGAGAGACGGCACCCAAGAGGGCCCCGAGAGTCATACGCATGATCTATCCTCCCTGGATATTGAACATATGTTCTTATAGTGAGCGTATGTTCATTTTTTGCGTCTGCCTTGTCAATCGCAAAACGCGCGTAAATGTCGCAGGGGCGCGTTTCTCTGCACGCTTTTTGCGGTGCAAAATCAGCGATGTATCGTAGGAGGAATTAGGCCAGAAGCGCGCGGGCTGTGGCTTCGTTGGTAATGAGGCCGCTCAGAATGCGCCCGGTTAGGGCAGCTCGGATGGTTTGAATTTTTGCACTGCCCTGGGCGACGCCGACGATCAGCCGTTCGGCGGGAATCTGGTGCGGAACGCTCATCAGCGTGCGATTGGTGCCGCCCTCCAGAATCCGCCCTTGCGCATCGAAGGCCCAACCGGCGACCTCGCCAATCGCGCCCAGGCGGATAAGGTCCATCAATTCATCGCGCGAAATGAAGCCGTCGATATGCAGTTGCGCCTGCCCATCGATCTGGCCGACGCCGACCAGGGTAACATCGGCGCGCGCCGCCAGCGCCCGCACCTTTCGGACCGCATCGAGCCCCAGCAGCAAATCGCGCTCCTCCGGCGAAGTGGCGAGAATCGGCAGCGGCATTGGATAGTGACGGGCTTGGGTGAGGTCGGCCAGGCGGCTCAGCACATCGTAGAAGCTGGCGGCCCCGTCGCGCGAGATATTGCCGATCAGGGAGACGACCTCGTGCAGCGGGCAGTTGAGGCGCGGCAGTTGCTCGACGGCGGCCCGCAGCGCCCGCCCGGTGCCGACGCCAATGATGATCGGCTTGTCCGAGCGCAGCTTTTGTTCCAGGAAAGCGGCGGCGGCTTGGGCGATGCCGAGGGTGCTGCTGGTCGCCTCGGGATCGCTCGGCACCACGTCGCACATTTGCAAACCGTAGCGTTCGGTAAGCTTGGCCGCGAGTTCCATACAGGCGGCGATTGGGTGGTCGAGCCGGAAGGTAATCAGCCGTTCCGAGACCGCCAGCGACACCAGCCGCTGCGCCGTGGGCCGCGAGACGGCAAGCTTGCGCGCAATCTCATCCTGGGTATTGCCCGCGATGAAATAGAGCCAGCCCGCGCGGGCGGCATCGTCAAGGCGCGACGGGTCGTTGTCGCTACTGGCCATCGGTCGGGTCAAACTCCGGCGGGATCGAATTCTTTCATTCTACTGAATAGGCGATCTGCCCCCGCCGCCGCCAGTCTTTCCGCACTCGCCCCGTCTTGATGGTGACTGCCGCCGGTAAAGCCCCAGACGATCATCCCCGCCGCCTTTCCGGCTTGAACGCCCGCCAGACTATCTTCGATCACAAGGCAGCGGGCCGGATCGGCGTTCAAGGCCTGCGCCGCGTGCAGAAATAGGTCCGGCGCGGGCTTACCGCGCGCCACCATCGCGGCGTTAAACACCCGATTTTCGAAAAACGGCGCAAGGCCGGTCAGGCTGAGGGCGAGATCGAGCCGGGGCCGCTCCGAGGAGGAGGCGACGCAGAAGCGCTGCCCGCGCGCCGTCAGCGCGTCCAGCACCTCGGCGATATCGGGGATCGCGGTTAAATCCCGCTGCATTCGCGCCATCACATCGGTGCGAAAGCGCGGCAGAAAATCGTCGGGTAGCGGGCGGCCTAAGCGCGCCTGAAAATCCTCGGCAATCGCGGTCACGCTGCGCCCAAGGAAGCGCGCCATCGCCTCGTCGGCGCGCGTCGGCAGCCCCGCTTCGGTCAATAGCGCCGCAAGGCTGGTGCAGCTTAGAACCTCGCTATCGACCAGAACCCCATCGCAATCAAAGATAACGAGATCGAAGCGCATTCGATCCTCCCGATATTTTTGTTCACGCTAAGGTCAATTCTTCGAATGAGCAAGCCCGTAGATTAGGCTTCGATCCCGACCGCCTCGCTCAGGCGGGCGTGGCCGTCGTGGGCGAGAAGCCGATCGAGTTCCACCAGAATGCGGCGAACGGCCCAGGGGCCTTGGTAAACGAGCGCCGTATAGAGTTGCAGGGCGGAGGCCCCCGCCTTCACCTTCGCATAGGCATCGGCCCCGCTGTTGATCCCGCCGACGCCAATCAACGGCAGGCTGCCGCGCGTTCGGCAAAACACTTTGCGCAGAATATCCGTCGAGGCGGCAAACAAGGGCGGGCCGGAGAGGCCGCCGCGCTCGTTCTTCTCAGAACTGCGCAGGGTGTCGGGGCGGGCGAGGGTGGTATTGCTCAGGGTGAGCGCGTCGATGCCTTTTTCCAGCAGCACCTCTAGCACGGCATCGAGCCCCGCCTCGTCGATATCGGGGGCGATTTTGGCGACCAGCGGCGGGCGTTTGAGGCCGGAGGTGTCGAAAAGCGCGGCCAGCCGTTCCAGTAGATCACGCAACGGGCCGGGGCTCAGGAACATCTTGCCGTTCGCCGTATTCGGGCAGGAAATATCGAGCGTTAGAAAATCGGCCTGGGGGGCAAAGGCGCGTGCCAGCAGAACAAAATCATTGGCCGGATCGGCGCTATCGGCATTGGAGGCGAGATTAACGCCGACGATCTGGCCCGGTGCCTTGCGCGCGGCAAAGCGGGCGGCGACGGCGGCCATCCCCTCATTATTAAAGCCCATGCGGTTGATGATCGCCTGATCCTCGCTCAATCGAAACAAGCGCGGGCGCGGGTTGCCGATTTGCGGCAGGGGCGTGACGCCGCCAATCTCGCCAAAGCTGACGCCCAAGCGCGGAAACTGGTGGAAAGCGCGCGCATTCTTGTCGAACCCCGCCGACAGACCCAGCGGGTGCGGCAGATCGCGCCCGAACATATGCGTCACAAGGCGCGGCAGCGGCGGAATCGGCACCTGCGGCACTATCCCGGCAGCGAGCAGCTTCAGCGTGAGGCCATGCGCCTCCTCCGGGTCCATCCGATGCAGGAACGGGCGGGCGAGGGGGAAGAGATCGATCATGCCGGAACATCCTCGGGAAGAATCTGCGTCAGCAGCGCGTTCAGCCGCTGCCGTCCCGCCGCGGTGGCGGTTAGATGCGTGTCGGTCTGCGCTAAAAACCCGCCCTCGATCATGCGGGAAAGCCCGGCGGCATCCAAGCTGGCGTCCGGTCGCAGGCCGGTTTCGCGTAAGTAGCGGGCGAGGGGCACACCTTCGGCGAGGCGCAGGCCCATCATGGTCAGTTCGGTGAGACGGTCGGGCACGGCGACGGGGTCGACCTCGGTCAGACCGTCTTCGCCCGCCTCTAAAGCTGCGAGCCAAGTTTCCGGCACTTTTTGCGCGCGGGTAGCGAGCTTATGGCCGAGGGGCGTGCCATCGTCCAGAGTCAGCCGCCCGTGCGCGCCGGGGCCGACGCCGAGGTAATCGCCGTAGCGCCAATACAGAAGATTATGGCGGCTTTCCTGACCCGGCTTCGCGTGATTGGAAATCTCGTAAGCGGGCAGCCCGGCCGCCGTCAGCAGCGCTTGCGTCGCCTCATAGAGATCGCCCGCCAGCGCATCATCCGGCAGGGCGAAATCGCCGCGCGCGTGCGCGCCATAAAAGGCGGTGCCGGGCTCGATGGTCAGTTGATACAGCGACAGATGGCCCACCGCCAAATCCAAGGCTTGCCGCAGTTCGGCTTCCCAGGCCGCAACCGATTGGCCGGGGCGGGCGTAGATCAGATCGAAGCTGAAGCGCTGGAAATGCTTGGCTGCGAGCGCAATCGCGCGGCGGGCTTCATCGGGATCATGGGTGCGTCCCAAAAAGCCGAGCGCGTTTTTCTCCAGGGCCTGCACACCGATGGATAGCCGATTGACCCCGGCGCTCGCATAGCCCGCGAAATTTTCGGCCTCGGCAGACGTCGGGTTGGCTTCCAGACTGATTTCCGCCCCGGCGGCGAGCGGCCAGAGCCGGGCAATCGTGTCGATCACGCTACCGACCAAGCGCGGCGGCATCAGCGACGGGGTGCCGCCGCCGAAAAAAATCGATGAAACGCTGCGATTGCCCAATCCTTCGGCGTCAAAGCGCGCTTTTTGGCGCGTCAGGCTGGCGGTCAGGCCGTGCTCCCACGCGTCTGCCTCAATTTTATCCCGCACATGACTGTTAAAGTCGCAATAGGGGCATTTCGAGCGGCAGAAGGGCCAATGGACGTAAACGCCAAAGCTGCGCGGATCGGGCGGTAGGCTCACGCGAAAACAGCTTTCACCAACTGCTCGAAGGCGCGGGCGCGGTGGCTCATGGCGTGTTTGGCACCAGCGTCCATTTCCCCAAAAGTCTGCGTGTAGCCGGTGGGAATGAAAATCGGATCGTACCCGAAGCCATTCGGGCCGCGCGCCGGGAAGGTCAGCGTGCCGTCGATGATGCCCTCGAAGGTCACGATCTGCCCATCGGGCCAAGCGAGCGATAGGGCACAGTGGAAGGCGGCGCTGCGGTCGGGATTATCGCCCAACTCGGTGCGCACCCGGTCCATCGCTACCGAAAAATCCTTGCCCGGCCCGGCCCAGCGCGCGGAATAAATGCCCGGTGCGCCGCCGAGGCCGTGGACGGCAAGGCCGCTATCGTCGGCGAGCCGATGGCTTGCCGGAGCCTTCGGCGGCGGCGCGGGCTT
>NZ_LAJY01000296.1 GCF_000963705.1 Elstera litoralis
CCCCACCAGGACCGGGGGCGGTCCTGGACCTGCCGCTACTATAGGGCCTACCCCATCCCCTCCGCCACCATCGCCGCGCCGCCCAAGCGTTCCACCAGCGCCTTAATCGCCGCCGTCGCCGCATCGACGGCCGCCCGGTCGGTCCCGCGCGTGACCAGACTCACGCCGATTTGGCCCGCGCGGAAATAGGGGTAGGAGCCAACAGAGAGGCCTGGATAGTCGGCTTGAATAGCCCCCAAACCTTCCGCAATCACACCCTCACCCAGCGTGCAAGAAACCGTCGTCGCGTGGATCGGCGGGCCTTCCAATAGGGTTGGCAGCACGCCGTCCATCATCGCTTTGGCGATGCGCGGCACCCCGGCCATGACGAAGACGTTCTCCATGCGAAAACCGGGGGCTTTCGAAACGGGATTATCGATCAGGCTTGCCCCCACCGGCACTTCGGTCATCTTCAACCGCGCTTCAGTAAGCTGGCCCGGCTCGTAATGGGCTTCGAGCAGTTTCACCGCCACCGGATGCCGGTGCAGGGCGACGCCGAAGGCTTTGGCGATACAGGCCGAGGTAATATCATCATGGGTCGGCCCGATGCCCCCCGTGGTGAAAATATAGGTATTGCGGGCGCGTAATTCATTCACGGTGGCAATGATGACGGCTTCATCGTCGGGCACTACCCGCGCTTCCGCCATGACGATCCCGCGCTCGGTGAGCACGCCCGCGATGTAATGCAGATTAGTGTCATGGGTTCGGCCCGAGAGAATCTCATTGCCAATCACAATCACTGCCGCCGTAACGCTGTTCTGTTCGCCCATGCTGATGATTCCTTAAGTCTGCCGCGACCCTGTGATTGCATACACACAGGGCTAGGGCTAGGCTCTGCGCAACGCTAGCGCATTGCGCCAATCGAGATTAAGAAGCTAGGGCTGAGAGGGGCAAAAATCTATGCCGACATCGCGGTTTCTCCGCCGGACCTGTTTAACCGGCGTTCTATCGTGCCTCGCGCTCCTGCCGCTGCCGCTCGCGGCCCAAGCTCCTGAGAAAGCGCCGGAAGCGGCGACCGGCACGGCGGCGAAAGCGCTGGTCACTGCCGAAAACTTCATGATCGTCACCGCCAACCCCACAGCCTCGCGCATCGGGGCTGCCGTGTTGGCCGAAGGCGGCACCGCCGCCGACGCGGCGATTGCCGCGCAACTGGCGCTGAACCTGGTCGAACCGCAGTCGTCGGGCATCGGCGGCGGCGCGTTCGTGCTCTATTACGATAAAGCCGCCGGAAAACTCACCTCCTACGACGGGCGCGAGACCGCGCCGGAGAAAGCCACCCCCCAGCTCTTCCTTGGAGCCGATGGCAAACCCCTGCCCTTCTATGACGCCGTCGTCGGCGGGCGCTCGGTGGGGGTTCCCGGTGTGCCGCGCCTGTTGGACGTGCTGCACAAGCGCCACGGTAAGGCGAAATGGGCCGATCTGATCCAACCGGCGCGCACGCTGGCGGAGGAAGGTTTCACCCTCTCGCCGCGCCTCGCCAAACTCTTACAGGCCGAGAAGCATTTAATGCGCGATCCCGTCGCGCGCGCCTATTTCTACCGCCCCAATGGCGAGCCGCGCTGGGAAGGGGAGTTGCTGCAAAACCCCGATTACGCCGCAACGCTGAAAATCCTCGCCGAACAGGGCATCGAGCCCTTCTATCGCGGGGCGCTCGGCGAAACCCTGGTAGCGGCGGTGGGCAAAGAGCCCAACCCCGGCAGCCTGAGCATGGCCGATCTTGCCGCCTATAAGGTCATCCAGCGCGAACCCGTCTGTAGCCTGTACCGCACGCTGAAGGTCTGCGGCATGGCCCCGCCTTCCTCCGGCGGGCTCGCGGTTGCCCAAATGCTGGGGATTCTGGAGCGCTATAATCTTAAATCCTTCGGCCCGAACGGCATTCAATCGGCGCATCTCTTTATGCAGGCGGGCCGGCTGGCTTTTGCGGACCGCGATCTATATGTCGCCGATCCCGCCTTCGTCCGCCAACCGATCACGGGGATGCTCGATCCGGTCTACCTGGGCCAGCGCGCCCAATGGATCGACTGGAACACCGATAAGGCAGCGCGCCCGCCGGTCAGCCGCCCAGCAGCAGCGGCGCGCTGGCGGTGGGGGAAACGCCCGAATTCCCCTCCACCACCCAGCTTGCCATTGTCGATCGCTACGGCAATGCCCTCTCCATGACCACGACCATCGAAGATGGGTTCGGCGCGCGGCGGATGGTGAATGGCTTCCTGCTGAATAACCAACTGACCGACTTCAGCTTCGTGCCGGAACGCGACGGCAAGCCCGTGGCCAACCGCGTCGAGCCGGGCAAGCGCCCGCGCAGTTCGATGGCCCCGACGATCATCTTCGATGCTCAAGGCGCGCTGAAAATGGTCGTGGGCTCCCCCGGCGGGGCGGCGATCATTCAATATGTCGCCCAAACCATTATCGGCTTGGTTGATTGGGAGTTGGACCCGCAAGCCGCCGTGTCCCTCGGTCATTTCGGCAACCGCAACGGCAATGCCTTATTGGAAGAGGGTACTCGCGCCGCCGGGCTGAAGGAGGTTTTGGAGACGATGGGCTATAAGGTTACCATCGGCGAAATGAACAGCGGCCTTGCCGCCATTCTGGTGAAAGACGGCAAGCTGTTGGGCGGGGCCGACCCCCGCCGCGAAGGCTTGGCATTAGGGAATTAAAGTGATGTTCGCCCTCGACGATACGCTGCGGCATTTGCCCAAGACCGACCTCTACGCCGAGCTTCATCGGCAAGCTGCCGGGCTTCTGGACGGCGAGCGGGACCCGATTGCCAATGCGGCCAATCTCGCCGCCCTCCTCTATTGGACGCTGCCGGACCTGAATTGGGCAGGCTTTTATTTCCTGCGCGACGAGCGCGAGCTGGTTTTAGGGCCGTTCCAGGGCAAACCCGCCTGCGTGCGGATCCCCGTTGGGCGCGGCGTCTGCGGAACCGCGATCGCCGAGGGCAAGACCCAAGTGGTGCCGGATGTTCACGCCTTCCCCGGCCATATCGCCTGCGACGCCGCTTCGCGCTCGGAACTGGTGATCCCCCTGCTGTGGGATGGCCGCGCCTTAGGCGTACTCGATCTCGATAGCCCCCTGCCCGACCGTTTCGATGCCCAGGATACCGCCGGGTGCGCCACGCTGATCGATCGCTTTCTCCAAGGCAGCGATCTCGCTAGGCTCTAACGAAAACAGGCCCTCCTTTTGGGAGGGCCTATTCTTGACGTAAGTCGCGAAAACCTTAGGTTGGGCTGGCGAATTGGCGCTCATTTTCGGTTTTCAACGGCGTTTCAGAGGGGTTCTGCACCCCCGTCGCGCCCTCCTCGCGTACCGTCGTCGGCAAATTGGGGGTATTGCTCCCCAAAATCTGCGCGATCTGGCTGGTATTCGTCGGGTTTGCCTGACCGAGTGTCTGCGCTGCCGACGCTTGTGACAATATCTGCGTCACCTGTGCCGCGACGAACGGACTCGCAGCGAGCACCGCCGTCGAGGTTGCCGTCTGATACGCATTCGCCATCACCTGAATAGCCGCCTGCGGGTTAGCCGAATAGATCGTTGGCGAAGAGGCGATTTGCGCCGCCTGCACCGCCAAATTGCCCGCCTGCTGCGGCGCAAGGCGCTGGGCTGCTGGCGATACAAAGATACGCGCCGCCGTGGTCAGCGTCTGGAGCACCTGCGGCGGGGCCGAGCTTTGCACCGAAAGCTGGGCCACAATCTGCATCGTTGCGCCCGCAACGGCAACCGCCGCTTGCGGGTTAGTTGCCAACAACCGCTCGGCCGCCGCAACCGCCTGCTGCGCGAGGGTCGCGGCCCGCTGCGGGTTGCCTGCCGAGAGCGTATTGATGGCCTGTGTCACCGCAGCGGCATTGCCGGAATTGATCGCGGCTTGCAGGGCGGGCGGCATAGCCGCAGGGGCCTGGGCGATCAGCTGTTGCGACAGGCCCGAGGCGTTCTGCGCCGTTTGCGACTGCGCCGGGTTGCCGTTGGAAATTTGAGTGACGGCATTGGCCAACTGCGTCGGGTTCATCACCGTCGACAGCCCCTGCACAACATTCTGCGTTGCCTGCTGTTGCTGCTGGTTATTCACCTGCTGCTGCTGCTGGGTGTAATTATTGATCTGCTGCTGCTGCTGCGCGGTCGCAGGCGTATTCGATGCCGTCGTCTGAACGCCGCTCGCTAGCCCGACCGACCCGGTGGCGGGCGGCGGGGGCAACGGCGCACTGGTACTGGTCTGTTGCTGCGTTTGCTGATTCGCCGGCACCGTATTCGCCGCCGCCAACTGCTGTTGAACATTGGTCGGGGCCGACGGCAAGGTCGGCGGCTGCTGACCGAGCGTATTGCCGACCTGATTAATCACCGAGAGGGTGGTATTGGCGGGAACTTGATTCGGCGGAACCGTATTTCCAGTCGGATTGGAAATAACACTCTGCCCGCCGGTGAACTGGGTGGTCGTCCCATTATTCGACGTATGGGTGAAATTCCCGGACCCACCGACAATGACGGTCGACTGGTTCGGGTCCGACGGCACCACACCCGCGACGAGCGAGCCGCGAATACCAATCGTCCCCGAGGGGGTTTTGATCGTCGTTGTCGAATCAGGCGCGGCCGCCCCCGAGACGAGGCGGAACAGCCCGCGCGAAATGCTGACTGCCTTATCCTTCTTCCCGCCTTCGGGATCGAAAACCATTTTATCAAGCGTCAGCGCGCCGTTCGGCCCCAACTCAAGCGTGGTGCCGTCGCGGAACTCGATGATGGCCTTGGACTTCGGCCCGGTCACGACCTGCTCTTGGAACACAAGAATATCGTTGAGCTTAATCACGCGCTCGTCGGTCGGCGTCGTCCGTCCCCGAACGATATCCTGAATCACCGCCGCCCGCCCGACAATCTTCGCGTCGGCATCGACCGCTAGAGCCGAAAACGCCGTTCCAGCGAGCACCGTCATCATCAGTGAATGCAGACCAATGCGCATGCTTTTTTCCCCCTATCGCGCGACAGGGCGCACGATTACCATCAAACGATATTCGGGTAAGGATACACAAGATTCGGGGTCGCTTGAAAGAGCTGATCTTGATTTTCAGCAATTTTTATGCGTGAGGGAGGCCGATTGCCATTTTGGCGAGCGCAAAACTGAGGCCTGCCCTAGTCAGAAGACCGCAGGGCTGGTATCCATGCCGCCCGGTCATGGGGCCTGGTTATTGGGAATGTCGACTAAGATGGGTCTACTCCGCAATCCTTGGCGACGGGCGATTAAATTGCTGCGGCTCCTGCGCAGCAAAACCTTCCGCCGTGGGCTGCGGTTTGGGGTCGCGGCGTCCTTGGAAAATCTGGCTGCGATGCGCGATCTTCGCATTGCCACGGTTATCGATGCTGGGGCGAATGTCGGGCAATTCTCCCTGCTCATCCGGGGCCTGCACCCCCAGGTGGAGATCCACGCCTTCGAGCCGTTTCCCGCCGCAGTGGCTCGGTTCACCCGTCTGTTTGCAGGCGACGCCGGGGTTCATCTCCACCCTGTCGCCCTGGGGGAGGCGGAAACCACAGCGCCCCTGCATATTTCCCGTAGGTCGGATAATTCCTCGCTCCTCCCGATCAACCGCAGCCAGACGGTGTTTGCCCCAGGAACGGAGGCGATTGGGACAGTGACCGTCCCGGTCCGGCGGCTAGATGCGGTTCTTGCCGAAACGGCACTCCCCCGCCCGGTCTTACTTAAGGTCGACACACAAGGCGGAGAATTGGCCCTCCTCACCGGGGCCGAAGGCTTATTTCCGATCATCGATTATATTTACGTCGAGGTATCCTTTGTCGAATTCTACACGGGGCAACCGCTTGCCGACCGAATTCTCGACTATATGCAGGCGCATGGGTATCGGATAATCGGCATCGGTGGGGTCGCCCGGAATGATCGCGATCAGATTCTGCAAGCCGATCTGCTGTTCGAGCGTTTGACACGATGATAACGGCCCGGCGGGTTTTTAAAGCCGTTCCAACCCTTTTGGCGCTTCAAAGCCTCCAGTATCTCGTGCCCCTAATGACCATTCCCCTCCTGATGCGTGTGCTGGGATTGGAGCGTTGGGGGCTAGTCGCCCAATTGATGGCCCTCAGCCAATTGGCGCTAATCCTTCTGGATTACGGCCTGCATCTGTCGGCCACCCAGGCAGCGGCACGACAACCGGATAACCGAGAGGGCTTGGCGGGGCTGTTCGGGGCCGTCACACTCGCCAAGCTTTTGATCGGTTTTGTCTGGTTTCCGGTCATTCTGCTGATCGCCGTCTGGCTTACCCCTCTCGCCCCGAGCGACCCGTTGCTACTGTGGGCTTTGGCGGCAGCTTGGCTTCAGGCGCATGACCCGCTCTGGTATTTTCTCGGGACGGAACAGACACGCCAGATTACCCTGCTCACTATCGCCCTGCGGCTAGCGGCGGTTGGCGTTATGCTCGTCAGTATCGGCGGCCCTGATGACGCCTGGATTTATTTCGCCACGCAAGCGGCCGCCTGGTTGGGCGTGCTCGGCGTAGGCTTGTGGATGGTGAAAAAGCAGACCGACTTCGGAAGAAAACACCTGAGAGGGGGGCTCACGCTTATCCACGACGGTCGAAACATTTTTTGTTTGTATCTGGGCAGTAGTTCGTTTGATTATCTCGTTCCTCTGGTGCTGGCGGCCGTCGCCGATCCGGTGAGCGTCGGCCTTTTCGTCGCCGCCGAGAAACTGGCGCGCGCCGCCGCGAGCTTATTGTCCGTGTTCCGCACAGCCCTGTTTCCGCAGATGAGCCGCCTGATGGCAACTTCGCGGCAGGAAGCTGCACAGCTCTTCCGCTGGTCCGCTCTGCGGGTCGGCGGTCTTGCGGCGGCAGGCAGCCTTCTGATGCTTCTCTCGGCGGGCGTAGTCGTTCCGCTGCTGCTGGGGGCCGCTGCCGTCGGAGCGGTTCCGCTGGTGCAGATTCTCAGCCCCTTACCCGTTTTGATTACCCTCAACAGCCTCATCGGCGTGCAATGGCTGATCCCAGCAGGCCGCGCCGTCGCGCTCAGGAATATCTACATAGGTGCCGGATGCCTTCGGCTGTTGCTGGTAGGCCTGCTCGGCAGCGCCGTCGGGGCCAGCGGCGCAGCCTGGGCGGCTATCGCCGGAGAAGTATGCGTCTCGCTCGCCTGTCTGCTATATCTTCGCCAACACCCCGTTCGGGATGCCTGAAGCGGTTACCTAACCGCAGGATAAAACGTCGCGGTTCATACTGGAGCATGAGATCTGTGGTACACGCCCTGGCTTGGTTTTGGATCGGATATTCGGACGGGTTTGTCTATTCACTGATAAACCTGACGGAAATAACGGGATATATGGTTTATATCGCGCCGGTTATTTTTTCATATATTACATACTTGGTATTATTTTATAAAATATCCATCTCCAGATCTCTTTTTTTGAAGCAATTATCATTTCTATTTTTCTCTATTTTCTTGTTATTTTTTCAATTTTTTACTGCGGGAGAATTTTACAGCGTAGGGTATTTACAAGTTATGGTTATGATCGGCCTAATATTATTGATTACCGATCTTTTTAAAGAAAATTATGAAATTCTTAGGCCGATTTTTGCCCACGGAATATTGATTATTCATTACGTTATCTGCTTCTATGCCCTTGCTGCGTGGCTTGTGCTATGGGTGACAGCCGTCGATATCAGCCTCTATATTGCGGATATCGACAGTCTCTCGGGTTTTGCCGCAAACCGCACGAGCGGCCTGCACCGCGAACCGTCTTGGGCCGGGTACGCGCTGGCAAGTTCCTACCTGGGGGTCTTAATCACCCGGCCACACCGCATGCTGCTGCCACAGATCGCCTATCTCATCGCCATTGCGGTTACGGGCGCGGGCACGGGCCTGATTCTGGCGAGTTGTTTCATCGCGCATCAGGTCTTGATAACCAAGCGCGGTAACTTGATGACGCGGCTGGCTTTCTTGGGCGGCCTGGGGCTGTTGCTGCTCTTTGTCTTTAGCGCCAGAATTAGCGATGTCCTGGACCTAAAGGATCCATCGAGCCGAATGCGCCTTGAATCCACGACAGTCGCGGCAGAGGTGATCGCCGAAACCTTCCCGATTGGGACCGGGTTTGGCAACTATCAGGATTATGCTGTCTTCGACCCCAACATCTGGGGTGGCCTTCTCGATATTTCCGAAGCTACTTACTATAAGTCCGACATTCTTGTTTTAAATTTTATTGCCGAATTTGGCGTCTTCGGGATTTTATTAACAATAATTTTAATTATGAATTTTACCAGTAGAAGAAATTTCTTAATCTCTATAACCGTGATTGTTATGATTCTCACCTCGGGCACGGTCATCCAGCCCGCCTATTTTGTTTTAGCCGCCATCATCGGCCTTGAACGGGGTCGAGTGGCACGGCAGGCCATGAACGGGCACGGCACCCCCCGATGACACCGCCTTCCGAGACAAAAGGCCCGCGTTACCTTTGGCTGACCCGGTTTTTCCCGTATCCGACCCACGCCGGCGACCGGATTTATTCAGCCCGACTGATTGAAGCGCTTACCGAACAGGAGTGCCGGGTCACGGTATTCTGTAACGAAGGGGGGGCCGACACGGCTCTGCTCCCCGCCGGTCCCGCCCAGCGGGTCGAGTGGATCGCCTGCCCCCTCGGACGCGGAAGCCGGATGCTGCGCTATGCTTTTTCCCGCTTGCCGCGTCACGCTTTGCGCCTGTCAGCCCCCGGTCCGCGACGGATACTACGCTCTCTCTTGGCGCGGCAAGATTGGGATGCCGTGGTGATCGACTATGTCACGATGGGTTGGACTTTACCGCTACTGATGGAAACCGCCCGCACGACAGAGCGTCCCCTTCGGCTTGTTTACGTTGCCCATAATCACGAGGCCAGCCTGCGCCGACTAGCCTATCGTCACTCCAACGCAGCGGCGGCTCTAAGGCTGGCGCAAAGGATCGATGGCGCGCGGATAGCCGCTTTAGAGCACCGCCTGCTGGCTACGGTCGATTGCGTTACCGTCACTACCGCCGCCGACCTGGCGCTCTTCGAAACGGATGCCCCCCAGCAACGCTACCATATCCTCGTGCCCGGTTATGACGGGCCAGAGTTGGCGGAGCGCGGCTTGACAGCCGAAACGCCGCGCCGAGTGGTGGTGGTCGGCAGTTTCGATTGGATCGCCAAGCAGCAGAACCTTGCTGAATTTCTGGAGGCGGCCGCCCCCTTGGCCGATCATGGCATCGGTATCGACATTGTCGGAAGCGGCCCCCCGGACCTGCTGGCAAAATGGCGGCAGCGCTTCCCCTATGCCACCATCCACGGGCGGGTGGACGCAGTGGAACCCTATCTTCAAGGCGCGCGGATCAGTCTTGTGCCGGAGAGGACCGGCGGTGGTTTCAAACTCAAGGTCTTGAATGCCGTCTTCCAGCATTGCCCGGTTTTCGGCATCGCCGGGTCGATTACCCAAGTCCCGCTCGCTGAGGGCCGGTCGGTGCGACTCTTCCCCGATTTCCCCACCCTGGTTCACGGAATCATCCAGGATATCGACAATCTCGACGGGCTCAACGCCCTGCACACCGCCGCGTACGCGGCCTGTCGGGACCATTTCCACTGGAGCGACCGAGGCAAGAGTCTGCGCCGGGTGCTGGCTGGACCGCAGAAGGAGGGATAATGCGGCTCACTTGGATAAAGCGGCAGATAAATCCTGGCCCCGCCGCCGTTGATCTGAAGCCAGTGGAAGTATCGCTGCGTCATGCTCTATGATTTCTGGGATTGGACGGGGTACGCTGATCGCATCTGCGCACAATGCCCGAAGGATACCCGATGATTGATGCTGGCCGTAGGATCGTACGACGGTGGCTTACGCTCCTTGTTGGCAAAAAGGCCACCCGTCAGGCTCATGCCCTTTATCACGCCTTTTTGCGCCGGATGGGTCGCTTTAGGTTGAATGAAACGGCGGCAACGCAAGATCTTCTGGCCGCCCTGGTCGGGCAGGCCGGAACCCTTTTGGATGCCGGGGTGAATGTTGGCCGCTACAGCTGGTTCATGGCCCGCCACCGCCGCGCGGGGGTGCCGCTCTATGGGTTCGACCCCAATGCCGACGCCTTTGCGCTCGCCCGCCGAAACCTCGCGGGACTGCCGGATATTACCCTCCTGCCGATCGGTCTCGCCGCACAGGATGAAGAGGCGACCCTGGCGGTGCCGCAGGATGCAACCGGCAATCCCATTAGTGGGTTGGGCTTTGTTCTCGGCGGCAACCCGCCGCCGACCGGTAGCGCCATCCATTCGATTACGCTCAAATCCTTAGACGGGCTGATCTCGGACGGAATGGTTCGCCTCGTCTCCCCCGTGCTGCTAAAGATGGATATCGAAGGGTACGAACCGGCAGCCTCGCGGGAATGGCGGCGTTTCTGGCCCGCTACCGCCCCTGGATTTTCTTTGAATGCGAGCCTCAGCATTTACAGCGCGCGGGGTACGACTGGCCGGACCTGTTTACGCCGCTTCACGCGCTGGGGTATCTCATTCTTGCCGAAACTGGGGGTCGGTTCATCTCCGTTCACGAACCGATTGACGGCACGGTGAACTATTTCGCCCTGGTGCCCGAAACCATGCCACCCTTGGTTAGCCTTGAACCGTTTCTCAGCCACTGATGGCCTTGCGGACCGCGCGAACGCGGGCATAAACCGCCGGAGAGACACTTCGCCTGATCCGCTCGTCAACGGCATAAAAAGCAATCCTAACGGCAGCATAGCCCCAAACGCGCAGCGGATTCGCCCCCAACCGACAGAGGGCGCGCGCCACTTCCAGCACACACCGCGTCGCGTGCTGGCTGGAATTTCCGCCCAAGGCGAAATGATAGCGGATGGCGGGATCGTGCTTGCCATTGAAACCCGCGTGATGCACCCGGAACAGCCATTCGTAATCGGGCGCGACCTTGTAGGCCGGATTGAAAACGCCTGCCGTCTCAAAAACCCGGCGACAGGCCGTTAAGGTTGGATAATTCATCACCGGTGCCCGGTAGGTGATCCGCTTCCGGTAGTCAGGATCACCGTGGATCGTGAAAAGATATTCCTCATCCATATAATACGCCATATCGCCGAAAACAAAATCCGCCCCGCTTTCAGTCAAGGCCCCTACCGCTCGCTCGACGAAATCATCGGGCAACCAATCGTCGGCATAAACGAAGCCGATGAACGTGCCTTGGCCGATGGCCACACCCTTGTTCTGGCCGTCAGCATGGCCCTGGTCCGGCTCGGAACACCAGTGGCTGATGAGATGTTCGTGCCGACGCAGAATATCCACGGTCCCATCGGTCGATCCCGCATCGACGACGATATATTCGATGGCCGGATAGGTTTGCCGGGAAACGCTGCGCAAAGTGCTCTCAATCGTCGCGGCGGCATTGCGGACGATGGTAATCAGCGTATAGAGCGGCCTACCCGCTTCGGGAGGGGGCCGCCGACCGGGCGTAAAACCGAAGTGCTCTGTCATTCCTTTTTACTTTTCCAGTTTACCGCCTGCCCACCGGGCGCGAAATCGGCCTGGGCGCGCGCAAAATCGTCCGGGATGCCGATATCAAGGAAATACCCGTCGAAGACCCGGCCCTCCAACCGTCCCGCCGTCGCCAGCTTGGGAAAAATATCGGCTTCCAAGGAGCAGGGAAAGGAGCTTGAGAGGGCTACCACGTCCCGCCGAAGGCGATAGACGCCCCCGTTAATCAACCCAGGCCCGCCGCCCGGCGTGCGCGGCTGAAATCCCACGATGCGCCCCTGCTCTAGCTGCACCATTCCATATCGATCCGCCACCGGCATTGCCCGCAGCGCCAAACGGCCATCAATCCCCGGCGGCAGTGGCGGCGTGGCGAAATTGGCAAAATCGATGTCGAAGAGGGAATCGCCGTTCAGCAGCAGGAATTCCGGGGCCAGATCGGGCAAGGCCAAATGCAACGCGCCCCCCGTCCCCGCCGGTTCGGCCTCCACCCGGCAGGTTACGGTGACGCCCAGGGCCGCCCATTCGGCCTGAAAACGCCTCGAATTCTAGCGCAAGATAGCCCGTCAACAGCAGAAGGTTGCGAAACCCCTGCGCCGCCAACCGCTCGACGAGATGAGACAAAAAAGGCCGCCCCGCGACCGGCAGGAGCGGCTTGGGCGTGCGCGCCGTCAAACTCCCCAACCGAGTTCCCCGACCGCCGACCAGAAGGACGGCCTGCTCAGACATTGCTGTAGCGGCTATTGCGCAGCATCCGGTAGCCCTTGATGAGCTCCGCAATTCCGGCATCGAGATGGTAAGCGGGGCGGAAGCCGGTGCCTTCGATGCGGGCGTTCGAGACGATATAGTCGCGCTTGTCGGGATCCTCGCCGATAGGGGCTTCCAGAAAGGCGAAATCGGGAAGCTGGGCCTGGATGCGCTCGCATAACTCCCATTTCGACAGATTGGCGTCCGACAGGCCAAGATTATAGGGCCGGTCGCGCATGGTCTCGAACTGCGCGATTCCATGCAGGAAGGCCCGGGCTACGTCACGAATATGGATGAAGTTCCGCTTGAAGTGCGGCTCGAACAG
>NZ_LAJY01000297.1 GCF_000963705.1 Elstera litoralis
TGGGCTGGAACAGAGCCACAATCGCTTCTGCCACAAAGCGCCGATTGCGAGCCTGGCCCGTCGTTTCGACCAGAATAGCTTCCTTGTGCAGAAGCTCGATATAGCCGCTGACCGCCGGATAGGAGACGCCAAGCTTCTCTGCTGCAAGCTTTATCGAGAGACTGGGATAATCCGGCAATAAATCGAACAGACGATCCAGCACACTGCCCGCGCGGGGCTGAAAATGCCCCCGCCAGTCGGCAATCAGGCCGATAACCGATCATGAATCCGCAGGGTTTCGTCCACGGTGGCTATCGTTGCCATCGAGACAAAGTCAATCATTGCCCCCCAATCGTCGCGCTGCTGCGCGGCCCGCAGCGCTGCATAATAATGATCCTTATTGGCATCGATATAGGGCGAGAGGTACAGCGGCTCATCATCCTCTGCGGCAAACATCAGGGCCATCAATAATCGCCCTACGCGCCCGTTACCGTCCATAAACGGATGGATCGCCTCGAAATGGGCGTGAGCGCAGGCGATGCGGGCAATCGAACTGTTCTTGAAGCAGATTTCATCATCCCGCAACCAGCGAAAATGCTGTCGTAGGCAAGGGAGTAACTGGTCCGGCGGCGGCGGAATGAAGGTCGCCGTTTCAAAACTGCGCCCACCGATCCGCACGGGCACGGCCCGCAGCCGTCCCCGCCAGCCATCAGCCTTAGGGTCCGCCTCCATCACGGCTGAATGCAAAGTCCGAAGCAAGGGGACGGTAATCGCCGCCATCCCTTGGTTCCGGACGGCATGGATGGACTGCCCGAGGATCAGGGCGTATTGGCGAACTTGCAAGACCGCGTCTTCGCCCGAATCATCCTCGGCGTCCGACGCCAAAAGATCGGCAAGGGTTGCGTAAGTTCCCTCGATAGCGCTGGAGTGCACCGCTTCCTGCCGCTCCAGCAAGCGCGTTGCCAGAAACTGCCGCCCCGGAAGGCCGCGCAGGAACCCATTGATCCGCCCAAGCGCCTTTTGCGCCTCGCCATGCAGGCGTAGATCACCCGGAACCAGAGGTTCGGGCGGAAGAGGCGGCACAACGGCCTTGATATGCGCCTGCGGCGGCGGCAACGAAACTAGGCTTCGCCGCACCCGCGCCGCCAGGGTGCTCGCTTTCATAAACTCCGCTCCAGATCACTCTTACTAAACATACAACGCATTTCGTTTAATAAGATTGATGAAAACCGTAGCTTATTAAAAAGCCGCCGCCAAGGTTTGCCTCGGCGGCGGCTATGTTTTCAAAATTCGGCCTACGGCTTACGCCTCGCCGAACACCCGCTTGAACAGCGTATCCACATGCCGCGTGTGCTGGCCGAGGTCGAAGAGGGCTTCGATGTCCTTCGGCGTCAGATGCTTGGCGACATCGGCATCGGCTTCGAGCAGGGCGCGATAGTTTTTGCCCTCTTTCCACGAGGCCATCGCGTTACGCTGCACGGCCTTATAGGCGTCTTCGCGGCTCATGCCCTTTTGGGTGAGTTCGAGCAGCACTTGCTGGGAGTGAACGAGACCGCCGAGCAAATCGAGGTTTGCTTGCATGCGCTCGGGGTAGACGACGAGTTTGTCGACGACCGAGGTCAGGCGGGCCAAGGCGAAATCCAGCGTTACGGTGGCGTCCGGCGCGATCATCCGTTCGACGGAGGAGTGGGAGATATCGCGCTCGTGCCACAGGGCGACGTTTTCCATCGCTGGGATCACCGCCGCGCGGACGAGACGGGCAAGACCAGTGAGGTTTTCGGTGAGAACCGGGTTGCGCTTGTGCGGCATGGCCGACGAGCCCTTTTGCCCGGCGGAGAAAAATTCTTCCGCCTCGCGCACTTCGGTGCGCTGGAGGTGACGAATTTCCGTCGCCAGCCGCTCGATGGAGGAGGCGATCACGCCTAAGGTCGCGAAGAAGGCGGCGTGCCGATCGCGCGGGATCACCTGGGTCGAGATGGTTTCGGCCTTCAGCCCCAGCTTTTCCGCCACATATTCCTCAACGCGCGGGTCGAGATGGGCGAAGGTGCCGACCGCGCCGGAGATGGCGCAGGTGGCAATTTCTTCCCGTGCCGCCAGCAGGCGGGTCTTGTTCCGCGCGAACTCGGCGTAATAGGTCGCAAGCTTCAGGCCGAAGGTGATGGGTTCGGCGTGGATGCCGTGGCTGCGGCCAACGGTGAGCGTGTGCTTATGCTCAAAGGCGCGGCGTTTCAGCGCAGCCAGCAACCCATCGAGGTCTTCCAGCAGAATATCGGTGGCTTGCGTCAGTTGCACCGCAAGGCAGGTATCGAGCACGTCCGACGAGGTCATGCCCTGGTGAACGAAGCGTGCTTCCTCCCCCACATACTCCCCAAGGTTGGTGAGAAAGGCGATCACATCGTGCTTGGTTTCCGCCTCAATCTCTTCGATTCGCGCCACATTGAAGGCCCCGCGCGCCCGCACGGCGACAGGGACTTCCTTCGGAATCGTGCCGAGCTCCGCCATCGCTTCGGCGGCGAGCGTTTCGATTTCCATCCAGATTTTGTAGCGGTTCTCGGACTCCCAAATGGCGACCATCTTGGGGCGGCTGTAGCGAGGGATCATTTTCGGGCCTTGCTGCGTTGCAAAAAAGTAATCTCGATTTAATCCCTCTTAGGCATAGTTTATGTCAAACAAGAGACAAGAACTTGACCCTGGTATGACAATCACCCGCCGGGGGACGTTCGATAGGCCCGAATTTGTCGGGCTTGCGTAGGAGGGGAGTTAGCAGATGTCGCCCTATTTCGCTACCCACGCTGGATTGCTCCAATATGTCGCCGATGATTTTTCGGCGCTCGCGGGGCGGGATCGCGAGTTTGGCGACAAGCTGGCCCTCTATGCCGATATTCTGCGCCATATGATCGATGAATTGGCCCCGAAGGCCGACGAGACCGCCGATCAACCCGCCCTGGAAGCCATTCCGGCCTAAACAGCCCCCACCGGCCAGAGCCACGCCGCCCCGCGAACCCCTGAACTGTCGCCGTGCTTGTTTTTCAAAACGCGTGTGCGCAACGGGCCACCGCCGAAAATAAGCGCCTCTAGCCGGGGCGGCAGATTGGTATAGAGCCGGTCGAGGTTTGACATGCCGCCACCCAGAACAATCGCGTCGGGATCGAGCAGATTGATAACCGTCGTCAGGGCGCGGGCCAGCCGATCCTCGTAGCGCAGCAGCGCCGTCTCGGCCCAGGCTTCGCCCGCTTGGGCCGCAGCCGCCACAGCTTTCGAACTATGCCCCTGCCCCTCGGTAAGCTCGAAGCCGGTCCCGGAAATCCAGGTTTCAAGGCAGCCCGATTTACCGCAGTAGCAGGGCGTGCCGGGAAGCTCGTCGGGCGTTGCCCAGGGCAGCGGATTATGCCCCCATTCGCCGCCGATGCCGTTCGGCCCAGCCCAAACCTGGCCTTTCAGGGCGACGCCCCCGCCCGTTCCGGTGCCGATAATGACGGCGAACACCACATCGAGCCCGGCGGCGGCCCCGTCCGACGCTTCGGAGGCGGCAAGGCAGTTGGCGTCATTCGTCACGCGCACCGGGCGGCCCAGGGCTTCGGTGAGATCCTGATCGAACGGGTTTCCGTTAAGAACTTGCGTATTGGCATTCTTCACGCGGCCCGAAATCCGGTCCACCGTGCCGGGAATGCCGACGCCCAAAGAGCCGCGTTCGCCCAAAGCCGCCTCGGCCTGCGTCACCAACCCGGCAATCGTGGTGATGATCGCGCGATAGTCGGTGCGCGGCGTGGGAACGCGCGTGCGATAGGCTTCCGTGCCATCGGGCCGCAGGGCCACGATTTCGGTTTTAGTGCCGCCCAGATCGACGCCAAGACGCATGGTTTTCCTCCCGATTATGGGGACGTTGTAGCGCAATTTCATCGCGCTGCCAGCCCTCTCGTCGGTCTAGAATGGGGCTCTCGGATCGAAACCGGATAGGAAGGAAAACCATGCCCACGCTTACCGGAGCCGTCGTCGCCGTCAGCCTGAGCCCGACCCATCGCTTCAGCAAATCGCCGCAGTTGCAGATCCATTTGCGCGCCGGGTTCGGCGTGGAGGGCGATGCGCACGCAGGCACCAAGGTAAAGCACCGCTCACGCGTGCGGAAAGACCCGGATCAGCCGAACCTAAGGCAGGTCCATCTCATTCATACCGAATTGTTCGAGGAATTGGCGGCGAAGGGGTTCGATATCACCCCCGGCGCGATTGGCGAGAATATCGCCACGCGCGGGCTGGATCTGCTGGCGCTTCCGCAGGGAACGCGGCTCGCTATCGGCCCGAGCGCCATTGTCGAGATCACCGGGTTGCGCAATCCCTGCGCCCAACTCGACAATTACAAGTCAGGGCTAACGCAGGCGGTGCTGGACCGGGATGCGGGAGGCGCGCTGGTGCGCAAATCAGGGGTTATGAGTATCGTCATCGCGGGCGGCGCCGTGCAGGCGGGCGATGCGATCCAGGTGATTTTGCCCCCCGAACCGCACCGCCCCTTAGCGCCCGTCTAAGTCCTTATTTCGCGCGCAGAAGCTCCGAGACCTTCAGCAGCGTGATTTCATTATCGTCCGCCTTATCGACCGTCCGGCCCACCGAATAGGGCAGGTTATTGTCGTTGGTGAGGGCGATATGGTCGGCATCGACGATGGCAACCCCTTCCGGCCCAAGGTGCGGCAGCACGAACTTCGCCTCGTTCGGGCCGATTTTGGCGGCCTTATTGGGGTTATCGATGTCGGTCAGGTCGATATAGCCGACCTTCTTGACGAAGCCTTCGGCGTCGGCGGCGGCGAGATCGATCTTATAAACGCGCTTGAAGGCGGCGGGCTTGTTGAAGCAATCGAGCTTCGGCTCGCCCGCGCAGGCCTGGGCCTTGCTGCCTTCGGTGGTATCGTCGCGCTCGATAACGAGGGCGGTATCGCCGTCGATCATCGCCATATCGCCCAGCACATTGGCGTTATCTTCGAGCAGATATTTGAACGATTTTCCGGTATAGGCCCCCTTAGCGACATCGAACTGAAGGATGCGCACGAACTGCTTGCCGTCTTTGGCTTCCGGGGCCTTGGTTTCGGCATTGAAGATCGGGCCTTCAAAGGCCGGATAGAGGAACTGCCCGTCGGGGGAGGCCGCCATCGGCTCGAACCCGCGCGAGCGGCGGACTTCGAAACTCACCGCGCCCGGCACATTCGGCAAACCGCCATTGCGGTAATGATCCGGACCGCGCGCGGGTTTGCCGTCCACAACCGTCTCATGGAACGCCAGCACTTTGCCCGCTGGGTCGACTTCGATAATGTACGGGCCGAACTCGTCGCCGATGAACAGGCGGTTGCCGACGAAGGCAATCGACTCGGGATCGAGGTCCGCACCAGTCAGATAGCGCTTGTCGGTGTTTTCATTGACGATGGCGAAGGGAATCTTCTTATCGGGATCGTGCAGGAAGCGGGTTTCCTGCCGGTCGGCCTTGCCCGTCGCCCAATCGGTCTGGACGCGATGGACCATCAGCAGCGCATCGGGCGAGTTGCCTTTACCGCCGAAGCCGTTATCCGTGAGGATATAGAACAGGCCATTGCCGCGCGATTGAATGCCGGAGAAACCCTGCACCGCTTGGCCCTTGACCGGCAGGCTGACGCCGCTGGAGCGCGGGGCCTTCGGATCGGCAGTAAAGGTCGTCGTCGGGATCGTGCCGACGGCTTCGACGCGCTTGCGGTCCGGCGCGGTGAATTTGCCGGCCGTCGCGAAGAAAGCCCCGGCATCGGCGGGCGGCGCGATCAGCGTGTCAGCCGGAACGGCGGCATGACCCGCGAGCACCGCCGGAAATTTCGGCGCGGATTGGGCCGAGGCCGCCCCCGAGGCCAGCACGAGGCCCATAGCCACCGAAAGGGAAAGACGCAAGCGGGAGGACGACATGGCAAAACTCCTTAAAATCCAATGAAATCGGGTTCGCGCCCGTCTCCCCTGCCGGGTATCAGCCGCTGTTACCGTGCCATGACCCGTCTGTGACTCTTTTGCAGCACGGTAAAAATCTGTCTTTTTTTTGCACTGCGAGGACTTGCGAATGTCATCGATTAGGCCGACTCTGATAGGCGATGCAGCACCGCTTTAGCGCTTCGAGAGTGGTCGCGGTTTTGGGGCCAACCAACACCGGCAAGACCCATCTCGCAATCGACCGTATGCTTGGACATGCGTCCGGCATGATCGGGTTTCCGCTGCGATTGCTCGCCCGCGAAAACTATGACCGCATTTGCAAACTGAAGGGCGCGGGCTCGGTCGCCCTCGTCACCGGGGAAGAACGGATCATGCCGCCGGGGGCGCGCTGGTTCGTTTGCACGGTCGAAGCCATGCCGCTGGATCGGCGGGTGGAGTTCCTCGCCGTCGATGAAATCCAGCTCAGCACCGATTGGGAGCGCGGCCATGTGTTCACCGACCGGCTGCTGAACGCGCGCGGCCTGTCGGAAACCATGTTCCTCGGCGCGGAAACGATGAAGCCGCTGATCCAGCGCCTCATCCCCGATATCGAGATCATCACCCGCCCGCGCTTCTCCTCGCTCACCTATGCCGGGCCGAAGAAGCTGTCGCGCCTACCGCGCCGCGCCGCCATCGTCGCCTTCTCCGCCACCGATGTCTATGCGCTGGCCGAGCAGGTGCGGCGCACGCGCGGCGCTGCGCCGTTGTGCTGGGTGCACTCTCGCCCCGCGCCCGCAATGCCCAGGTGGAACTGTATCAGACCGGCGAAGTCGACTATATGGTCGCCACCGACGCCATCGGCATGGGGCTGAACATGGATTTGGACCATGTCGCCTTCGCCCGCATTTCCAAATTCGACGGCCAAAGCCCGCGCCGTCTGACCGCGCCGGAAGTCGCCCAAATCGCTGGACGCGCCGGGCGCTATATGCGCGACGGCTCCTTCGGCACGCTCCCGGAGGTCGGCGCGCTCGATCAGGATTTGGTCGAAGCCATCGAAACCCATCGGTTCGATCCGATTGAAACGATCCATTGGCGCTCGGCCAAGCTCGATTTTCGCACGCTCGATGGGTTGCTGCGCAGTCTCGACGCCCCGCCGCCGCACCCGGCCCTGAAGCGCAAGCGCGACGCCGAGGATCATCTAACCCTGCAAGCGATGGCGAAACTGCCGGAGGTGCGCCAGATCACCACCACCAGCCCGCGCCTGAAACTGCTGTGGGACGTGTGCCAAATCCCCGACTTCCGCAAAAGCATGGCCGAAGCCCATGTGCGACTGTTGCAGCAGATCTACGGCCATCTCACCGCGCGCGGCGGCAAGCTGCCCGATAGTTGGGTGAAGGCCCAAATCGTCCGGCTCGACCGCACCGATGGCGAAATCGACCAGCTTTCGACCCGCATCGCCTATATCCGCACCTGGACTTATATTTCCCACCGCCCGGAATGGCTGCAAAGCGCCGCCGAGTGGCAGGAGATGACGCGCGGGATCGAAGATAGGCTGTCGGACGCGCTGCACGAAAAGTTAACGCAACGCTTTGTCGACCGGCGCGGGGCCTTCCTCATAAAGCGGCTCGACGGTAATGAAACCCTGCTGGCGGGCGTGACCGCCGAGGGCGGCGTCGTCGTTGAAGGCCATCCGGTTGGGCGGCTCGACGGCTTCATCTTCTCGCCCGATGAAGACGCTGTGGGGCTCGAAGCCAAACGGTTGCTCACCGCCGCCCGCCGCTCCTTGAGCCTCGAAATCAACCGCCGCGCCGCCCTGATTGCCACGGCGGGGGACGAGGATTTCAGCCTAACGGCGGACGGGGCGATCCTCTGGCACTACCCCGTCGCAAAGCCAGTGCCGCTCGCCCGCCTCGCGCCGGGGCCGCGCTGGGGCCAGCCCGCGATTGATCTCTTGCCGTCCGATCTGCTCGAAGGCGAAGCCCGCAGCCGCGTTTTTCGACCGGCTGACGCGCTGGGTTCGCGCCCATCTCGCCACCAGCCTGGGGCCGATCCAAGCCCTGCGCGATGCCGAACTGACGGGGGCGGCGCGCGGCCTCGCCTTCGAACTCGCCGAAGCGGGCGGCAGCCTCGCCCGCGCCGCCGTGACGATTGCGGTGGAAAAGCTCACGAAAGCCGACCGTAGCGCCCTGGGAAAGCTGGGCGTGCGCCTCGGCACCGAAACCATCTATCTCGATGCGGTGCTAAAACCCCAGGCCATCACGCTGAAAGCGCTGCTGCACGCCATCG
>NZ_LAJY01000298.1 GCF_000963705.1 Elstera litoralis
GTCGCGCGGCCTGGGGCGTCGGCTCGGCCCGGCGGCGGTCCAAAGGCTGATCGCCCATAGCCTCATCGACCCCGAGGGCGAGGTAGAAGTCGAGGAGCTTGCGGGCGAGATCGGTTTCAAGCATGACAGACGTGTTTTACGCAATTTGCGTTAGCCTGTCGTGGGAGATCGACCCAATGGCCCTCCAGAAACTTAACCACGCCGAACGCGCCGAAGCCCTCACCCAACTCCCCGGCTGGACGCATGAGCCGACCCGTGACGCGATCACCAAGACCTTCCGTTTCAAGGATTTCGCCGCCGCCTGGGGCTTTATGAGCCAAGTCGCGCTCGCGGCGGAAAAGGCGGACCATCACCCGGAATGGTTCAACGTCTATAACCGCGTCGACGTGCTGCTGACGACGCACGACTGCGACGGTCTCTCGAAGCGCGATGTGGCGCTGGCCTTGGTGATGGAGGGGTTGGCGGGCTAATCACGAATTAGGCTTCCGGCGATTTCGAGCGTTAAGCCCCACAGGATTGCCGCGAAGATCTTCCGGTTCCCGGCTTCAAACTTATCGCGGACCTCATCGTGCAGCCGCTGTTCGATTGGGTTCTGCGGGAATAGGTTTATGCGGTGTTCTTTGGAGATGACATAGTGACCAGGAAGTTCGTCGCCAACCTGCCGGAGGGCGAGGAGAAAGACCGCGAGGGCTGCGATCCGCGCGGGCCAGGGTGTTTCCAGCAGGAGTCCAAACAGGAAACACACCGCTGACGCCGTGTAGAGATGGGCGAGTATATGAGGTCGTCGTATCCACATACTCACGCCTTCTTGACGAATTCCGACTTCAAATTCATCGCGCCGATGCCATCGATTTTACAGGAAATATTATGCCCGTCGGTGGCTTCGACGAGGCGGATGCCTTTTACTTTGGTCCCGCCTTTGACGACCAGCGACGAGCCTTTGACCTTCAGATCCTTGATGACCGTAACGGTGTCGCCATCGGCCAGCGGATTGCCGTTGGCATCCTTCACCCCCTGCGCCGCCGCCTCGGCGCTTGCCTCGGCGGGGTTCCACTCGTGGGCGCACTCCGGGCAGATCCACAGGCCGCCGTCCTCATAGACGTGTTCGGAGCTGCACTGCGGGCATTTTAACGTGTCCATTATTTACCTTACTGGCTTTGCGTTCGAAAAGAATCGCCCAGAGCGATAAGCCTTTGCGCGGGCAAGGTCCAGATTCTTCATGCGGGAGGGAGTTGCGCTAGAAACGCGTCGAGCCCGCCGAAGAGGATGGTATTGGGCAGCATTTGCCGCCGTCCGCCCGCGTCGGTGAGCAGCAGCGCGGGCACCCCTTGGACGCCGAACGCCCGCATCGCGGTTTGCGCTTGGGCGGTGCGGGTGCGGTTTGCGGCGAAAAGCTCGGCATTCGGCGCGGCGAGACGGGTCGCGGCGTCGCCCAGGCCGACGCCCTGTAAAATCGCGGCGAGCACCGATAGGGAGGTTATATCCAGCCCATCGACATAGCGCGCCGCTTGGATTGCCGCCAAAGCTTCGATTTCCCGGCTCGGCTCGGTCAGAAACACGGCGGTTAACGCCAAAGTCGCCGGGCCGGAATCCAGGGGCTTCCCAGCGTCGTTCAGCACGTGATCCCGATAGGTCGCGGTAAAACGCTGTCCCGTTAGCCGGGCGATGCGTTCGTCGTTCGACCAGGCATAGGCGGCGAAGCTCGCATCCATCGGGCGCGCGCCGTCGCCGGAGAATAGGCCGGTCGGCGCGGCGGTCACGGTGATCCCCGGCGTTGCGCGCAGGCGCTTTACCGCCGGGGCTGCGCCGTAGCACCAGCCGCACAGCGGATCGAATAGATAGGTGATCTCCAGTATGTCGCTCATCAGGCTCTCCTTGTCGGCGCAGCATGGCAGAGCGGCCCGCGCCGGGGAAGGCTTGACCCCCTCCCCCAACCCGGCAAGGTCTTAGCCCCTTAGCGGGGCCGGTAAGATAGAATAGGGCTTAGGCGATGATTACGGATCTCTTGGAAAAACTCAGCCATCGGCAGGATTTAACCCGGCAGGAACTGGCCTTTGCCCTGGATGATCTGATTGACGGCCACTGCCCCGAGGTTCAATTCGCCGGGCTGCTGATGGGGTTGCGGATTAAGGGCGAAACGGTGGAAGAGCTGATCGGGGCGGCCTCGGTTTTGCGCGCCCGTGCCCTGCAACTGCCGCTAACCACGCGCCCGCTGCTCTGCACGGCGGGCACGGGGGGC
>NZ_LAJY01000299.1 GCF_000963705.1 Elstera litoralis
GCGAGCCTCGTCGCCGTCGATCAAAACGGCAGCGCCGTTGCCTGCACCTTCACCAGCGGTGGCCTCTTCGGCACCGGCCGCAGCCTGCCCGGCACCGGCCTGATGCTGCCGCCGCCCGCCACTCTCAACGCCTCACTCACCCCGATTCTGGTGGTGAACGTCAATGCGGGGAAAACCTTCATGGCCGCCGCTGCGACCGGGGGCGGCCCCGCCACCGCCGCCGTTATGCAGGTGATGGGCGGAGCCTTCATCGATCAGCACGATCTGGAAGAAGCCGTCATCCGCCCGCGCCAATTCGCCGAAGGCCCCTATCTCTTCCTCGAACCCGACGCCGACGATAGCCAAGAGCGCCTGAAGCAGCAGGGCTATACCCCTATCGATGCGCCCGGTATGGGCAGGGTGAACGTTCTCTTCTGCCCCTCCGGCATCCCCGACCAAAACCCCCGCTGCGATCAGCGCACCGACCCGCGCGGCTTCGGCCTCGCCTTGGGGCAGCAGCAGTAGGGGAAAAGGCGTTAGGGGTTTTGCCGCCGATGCGCTTTGCGCGTCAAACGCGCGGGTACAACCCCAGCCAAGGGGCTTGCCCCTTGGCAATCCCATTTCTTATTCCTGAAGCCCGATCTTGCGTCTCCCATGAAAGGGATTCTCAAGGGGCAAGCCCCTTGAGCGGGGCGTCGGGGCAGCGCCCCGACACAGTGACGAAAGACAACTTCATGCAGATTTCCCGTCGCGGTCAGATCGATCCGTTTCTTGTGATGGAGGTGATGCGCGCCGCCGATGCGCGGGCCGCCACCGGGGCGGATGTGCTGCATTTAGAGGTGGGGCAACCGTCGACGCAGGCTCCGGCTTCGGTGCTGCGGGCGGCGCATGTGGCGCTGGATGCAGATAAGCTCGGGTATACTGATGCGTTTGGCCTGCCGGAGTTGCGGGAAGCGCTGGCGGGGCATTACAAGGCGACCTATGGCGTGACGGTCGACCCCGGCCGGATTTGCCTCACGGTCGGCTCGTCAGGCGGGTTTCTGCTGGCGTTTCTGGCGGCCTTCGATGCGGGCGCGCGGGTGGCTTTGGCGAGCCCTGGGTATCCCGCTTACCGCAATATCCTGAGCGCGCTGGGGATTGAGGTCGTCGAGATTCTGACCGGGCCGGAGAGCGGTTTTCATCCGACCGTTGAGCAGCTTTCCGCCGTGCAGCCGCTCGATGGCGTGATCGTGGCGAGCCCCGCCAATCCGACCGGCACGGTGCTATCGCGTGAGGCCTTGGGGGCGCTGCTATCCTGGTGCCGGAACCACGGCGTACGGCTGGTTTCGGACGAGATTTACCACGGGCTCACCTATACCGGGGCGGCCACCTGCGCGCTGGAACTACCGGAGTCGGGCGGCGAGCGGGCGATTATCGTCAATAGCTTCTCCAAATATTTCTCGATGACCGGCTGGCGCTTGGGCTGGCTGATTCTGCCGGAAGATTTAGTGCGCTCGGTAGAGTGCCTCGCCCAGAATTTCTTCATCTCCGCGCCGACGCTGGCCCAGCGGGCGGCTTTGGGGGCGTTTGAGGCAGGGGAAGAACTCGAAGCCAACCGCCAGCGCTATGCGCGCAATCGGGCCATTTTGCTGGAAGAACTGCCGAAAGCGGGCTTCACTCATTTTGCCCCCGCCGATGGCGCTTTCTACCTCTATGCCGATGTCGGCCATCTCACCAATGATTCGGTCGCCTTCTGCCAGAAGATCCTGATGGAAACCGGCGTCGCCATTACGCCTGGGGTCGATTTCGATCCGCAGCGCGGCAGCCGCACGGTGCGCTTCTCCTTCGCGGGATCGGAAGAGGCGATGCGCGAATCGGCGCGGCGCTTGATTGACTGGTCGCAGCGTTCGTGATTCTGCACGCCTTCCCGCCCCTCACCCGCGCCCGGCTGCTGAAGCGCTATAAGCGCTTTTTGGCCGATGTCGTGCTGCTCGACGGCCCGCGCGCCGGGGAGGAAGTCACCATCCACTGCCCCAACCCCGGCGCGATGACGGGGCTCGCGGAGCCGGATTGGGAAATCTTGCTCGCGCCCGGCAAAGGCAAACTGCCCTATTCGTGGGAAATTACCTGCCTGCCCGACGGCAGCTTTGCGGGCATCAACACCGGCCACCCGAACCGCATCGCCGAGGCCGCGATTACAGCCGGGCTGATCCCCGAGCTGGCCGGCTACGTCAACTTGCGCCGGGAAGTGCGCTATGGCGTCAACTCCCGCATCGATCTGTTGGCCGAATCGCCGGACCGCCCGCCCTGCTATATCGAGGTGAAAAAACGTCCACCTGATGCGCCAGTCGGGCCTTGCCGAATTCCCCGATTGCGTAACAACGCGCGGCGCTAAACATCTTTTTGAACTCGCGGCCCAGGTTCGGGCTGGGGCACGGGCGGCGATGCTGTATATTATTCAGCGGGATGATTGCGCCGCGTTCGCCCTGGCCGCCGATATCGACCCTGGGTACGCGCGCGCCTTTCGGGATGCGCGCGCCGCAGGGGTGGAAGCCTTCGCCTATGCTTGTGAGATTTCCCCTGAAGGCGTAAAGCTGAAGGAACAAATTCCTCTGGTTAACGCGGTTCAGGAAGCCTGATGTACGATAACAACAATGACGATGAGTGGGACGACGAGACTTTGGCGACGATCAAAATCCATACGCCGGACGATTTCGAAGGCATGCGCAAAGCCGGGCGGCTCGCGGCGGAAACCTTGGATTTCATCACGCCCCATGTTGTGCCGGGGGTGAGCACCGAAGCGCTCAATCAGCTTTGCCATGATTTCATT
>NZ_LAJY01000003.1 GCF_000963705.1 Elstera litoralis
GAAACGGCTGGGCGCATACGCCTGGCGCGAGGCCTTGGAAATTCTGCGCGACCGGGTGCGCCTGACCGTCGCCCTGTTCGGCACCGCCTTTCTGATGGTGGTTTTCGGCTACGGCATTTCATTGGACGTGGAAAAAGTACCGTTTTCGGTGCTCGATCAGGATCAATCGCCGGAAAGCCGCGCCTATATCGAACAGTTCCAAGGCTCCTCCTATTTCCGCGAGCGCCCGCCGCTGAGCGGCCCAACCGCGCTAACGGCGGAGCTGAAAAGCGCCCGCAGTGCCGCCACGCTCGAAATTCCGCCCGATTTCGGCGCGCATCTGCGCCGGGGCCAGCCGACCGAAGTCCGGGCTCTCATCGATGGCGCGATGCCCTTCCGCGCTGAAACCGTGGCGGGTTATGTCACCGGGCTGCACCAGCAGTTTCTAACCAGTATGGCCAAGGAAAACGGCCTGACGCTGCCCGTAGCCCCGATCCAGATCGAAACGCGCTTCCGCTACAATCAAGCCTTCCGCAGCCTCGATGCGATGGTTCCCGCCACCATCGCCCTGCTGCTGGTGATGATCCCGGCGATTCTGATGGCGCTCGCCGTGGTGCGGGAAAAGGAAATGGGCACGATTGCCAATTTCTACGTCACCCCCACCAGCCGCTTCGAGTTTCTGATCGGCAAGCAACTGCCCTATGTCGCCGTGGGGATGGTGAATTTTACGCTGATGAGCCTGATGGCGGTAACCCTGTTCGGCGTGCCGCTGAAAGGCAGTATTTTGGGCCTCACTCTGGGCGCGCTGATCTATGTAACCGCGACCACGGGCATTGGGCTGCTGATGTCCTCCTTCGCGCGCACGCAGATTGCCGCGCTGTTCGGAACAGCCGTCGCCTCGGTCACGCCCGCCGTACAGTTTTCCGGCATGATGCAGCCCGTGAATACCTTGGAGGGCGGCGCGCGCCTGATCGGCACCGTCTTTCCCACGACCTATTTCATGAAAATCAGCGTCGGCACTTTCACGAAAAGCCTGAGTTTTTTTGACGTGCTGCCGTTTCTACTCGCCTTGCTGGCCTTCGTGCCCGTGCTCTGGGGCATCTCGATGGCCCTCCTGCCGAAGCAGGAGCGCTGAGCATGGGCCGTCTCGTCAATATCTCCGCCCTGGTCGGCAAGGAGTTTTCCAGCCTGCTGCGCGATTTCGCCCTGCTGGCCTTTGCCATTTACGCCTTCAGCTTTGCGATTTATTCCCAAGCGAACGGCCTGTCGCACGAGGTGCATCGGGCCGCGATGGGCATTGTCGATGAAGACCGCTCGCAGCTTTCCGGGCGTTTAATGTCGGCCTTCACCGAACCGCGCTTTCAGCCGCCGGAGTTGATCCGCCAGGACGAAATCGACCCGGCGATGAATGCCGGGCGCTTTACCTTCGTGCTCAATATCCCGCCGAATTTCGAAGCCGATGCCCGCGCCGGGCGCGCCCCCACGGTGCAAGTGCTGGTCGATGCCACCGCTATGATGCAGGCAGGCATCGGCGCAAGCTATATTCAGGCGATGGTGCTGGACGAAACCCAGCGCTTCTTGGGCCGCAATGATGCCCTCCCCGCCCCGTCCCCCGTGGCGGTACAAGTGCGCTTCGCCTTCAATCAAGACCTTTCGAGCCCGCGCTTTACCGGCGTTATGGCGCTGATCGACAATATCACCATGCTCTCGATTCTGCTGGCGGGGGCGGCCCTCGTGCGCGAGCGCGAGCATGGCACTATCGAACATCTGCTGGTGCTGCCCGTCCGCCCCATCGATATTATGCTGGCGAAGATTCTGGCGAATGGCGCGGTAATTCTGTGCCTCACGGCGCTATCGTTGAAGCTGGTGATCGAAACCGCCCTGTCGGTGCCACTCGTGGGGTCGATCACGCTGTTTTTGGCGGGGGTTGCGCTCTATCTGTTTTTCACCACGGCGCTGGGGCTGTTTCTCGGCACCGTGGCGAAATCCATGCCGCAACTGGGGCTGATTTTCATTCTGGTCTTCCTGCCGATGAACCTGCTCTCGGGCGGTCAAACCCCGCGCGAGAGCATGCCGGAGGTGCTGCAATATGTGATGCTGCTCTCCCCCTCCACCCATTTCGTCGCAATTGCCCAGGGTATCCTCTATCGCGGCGCGGGGCTGGAGGTGGTGTGGGTGAATTTCCTCTCCACGGCGTTGATCGGCGGGGTGTTTTTTCTGCTCAGCCTGAAGCGCTTCCGCTCTCACCTCTCGACCTTCGGCTGAGCCGGGTTACGCCGCCTGCCGGGCGATTTCGGCAATCGAACTATCCAGCTCGTCGCTCGCAACCGCGACCGACTGGATCGAATCGGAGGCCGAGGCATCGGCGATCTGATTACCCTGAACGGTCACGTCCTGCGACACGTTACCGAGCGATTGCGCGGTTCCTGCCAGCCGGTGAGCAGACGGTTTGCCCGCCCCGGCAATTGATCCGCCGCGCTGCGCGTCAGCCCGGCCCCGACGAGTTCGGCCAAGGCGAGGCTTTGCTTAATCCCATTATCCAACCGGGTGCTGAGATCGGCAATCGCCTTAATCGCAGGCGGGAAGACGGCTTCCACGCTGGGTATTTTTCCGCGCACCGCCTTAAGTTGGCCCGATACGGTCAAGGTTTGCCACACGCTATCGGAATACTCCTGATAGGCGGGCACGAGAGCGGTATCGAACCCCGCAATGCGACGCGACCTATCGTTGAGGAGGGCGGGCACCGCCGCCGCCGCCCCCAGAATGGCCGCGTCGATCTTTGGCCATAGGCCCGTGAGCGCCAAATCCAATTACGCCGCCGCCGTGCTGGTTTCGGCGATCCGTTTTACGTGGCGCAGATTATCCGAAACCTTTTCGAGCGCCGCCCAGGACAAGAGCCCCAAGACGGCGATCAAAAGGATCAGCAGCCCAACCCCCGCGTGATTCGCCGGGTAATGGTAATCCCGTTCAACCGGGTAAAGAGTGAAGCCATACCGGAAATCCTCTGCGTCAGGGGGTGCCGAAACCGCCACCGCCGGGGGTTTCGATGACGAAAGAGTCGCCCGCCGTCATCGCGACCTCATGGGTTGCGCCGAATTCCTCCCGGGAGCCGTTTTTCCGGTCTACATAGTTCCGCCCGACCGCGCCGGGCTGGCCGCCCGCAAGGCCGAAGGGAGGGATCTTGCGGCGGTTGGCGAGAATCGCCGCCGTCATCGGCTGTAAGAACCGCACGCGGCGAATAACGCCATCGCCGCCGTGGAACTGACCGGCCCCGCCTGAATTGTTGCGCAGTCCAAAGCTCTCCAGCAAGACCGGAAACCGCCATTCCAAGATTTCCGGGTCGGTCAGGCGCGAATTCGTCATATGCGTGTGGACGCCGGACATCCCGTGGAAGGTGGCCCCCGCCCCGGCACCACCACAGATCGTTTCGTAATACTGGTAGAGATCATTGCCGAAGGTGAAATTATTCATCGTCCCCTGCGCCCCGGCCATAATGCCGAGCGCGCCGTAGAGCGTATCGGTAATCACTTGGCTAGTTTCCACATTGCCGGCCACCACAGCGGCGGGGTAACGCGGGTTCAGCATGCAACCTTCAGGAATGACGATGTCCAAGGGGCGCAGGCAGCCTGCATTCATCGGAATATCGTCGGGCACCAGCGTGCGGAAGACATAGAGCACCGCCGCCCGGCAGATGCTGGAAGGCGCGTTGAAATTATTCGGCTGCTGCGGGCTGGTGCCGGTGAAATCGATCTTGGCCGAGCGCTTGGCCCGGTCGATGGTAACGGTCAGGGCGATGGTTGCGCCATCGTCCATTTCATACGCAAAACTACCGTCCTTCAGCGCGTCGATGACCCGGCGCACCTGTTCTTCGGCGTTATTCTGCACGTGCCCCATATAGGCGCGGACCACGGCGAGGCCGAATTGATCGACCATGCGGCCCAATTCCGTCGCCCCGCGTGCGTTGGCGGCGATCTGCGCGCCGAGATCGGCGATATTCTGGTCGATATTGCGGGCGGGATAGGGGCCGGAGGCGAGCAGCGCGCGCATTTCGGCTTCGCGGAACCGCCCGCGTTCGACCAGTAGGAGATTATCGATCAACACGCCCTCTTGATCGACGGTTTTCGAGGTCGGCGGCATCGAGCCTGGCGTAATCCCGCCGACATCGGCGTGATGGCCTCGGCTGGCGGCGTAGAAACTCGGCTGGGTTTCGCCCTCCAAGAAAATCGGCGTAATCACGGTAATATCGGGCAGATGCGTGCCGCCATTATAGGGCGCGTTCAGCACGTAAACATCACCCGGCCCCATCGCCTTGCCGTGCTGACGGATCACCGCCTGCACCGAATCGCCCATTGAGCCCAAATGAACCGGCATATGGGGGGCATTGGCGATCAGATTGCCGTCGCCGTCAAAAATGGCGCAGGAGAAATCCAAGCGTTCCTTGATGTTTACCGAATGGGACGTGTTCTCCAACGTCGAGCCCATCTGTTCGGCAATCGACATGAAGAGATTGTTGAAGACTTCCAGCATGACCGGATCGACCGTCGTGCCGACCGCAAAAACTTTTTTCCAGCGGCACGACGCGGGTGAGGACCAGATGACCGCGCTCGGTAAGCTCAGCCTCCCAACCCGGCTCGATCACATTGGTGCCGGTCGGCTCGATAATCATCGCCGGGCCGGGCACCCTATCGCCCGCCAGCAGCTTCAGCCGGTCATAAACCCCGGCCAAATGCGCCTTGCCTGCGGTGAAGATCGAGACCTCGGCAAGGGTTTCCGGCTTGCCCTCGGTGCGCAGCGGCACCGGCGAATCCTGGTGGCGCTCCATTGCGCCGACGACTTCGACCGCGACCGCTTCGACAATCTGCGCCTTACCGGCGACGATAAAACCGTAGCGGCGGCGGTGCGCGTCCTCAAAGCGCCGGATTAGCTCCGCCAACGCATCCGGCCCCTCGGGCAGTTCAACGACGAGGAAAGCATCGGTGCCCTCATAGCGCAGCCGCAGCGTCGGGATCGCCCGCATCTGCGCGTCGGGAATATCCTGGCTGGCGAGTTCGGCTTTGGCCGCGACCGTGAGATCGGCGACGATCCCAGCGAGCTTCGGTAGCAGGGCTTTGGCGAGCGGCGCTTCCACCGCCGCTTCGCGCATCACGCGGAAATCGGCCAGCCCCATGCCGTAGGCCGAGAGAACCCCCGCCAGCGGGTGCAGGAAGACCTTTGTCATGCCCAGCGAATCGGCGACCAAACAGGCGTGCTGCCCGCCCGCGCCGCCGAAGCTGCACAGGGTATAGTCGGTCACGTCATAGCCGCGTTGGATCGAGATTTCCTTAATGGCATTGGCCATATTCTCGACGGCGATTTTCAAGAACCCGTCCGCCACCTCTTCGGGCGTGCGCGGGGTGCCGGTGAGGCGGGTGATTTCCGCCGCCATACCGGCAAACTTCGCCACGACTGCCGCCCGGTCCAAAGGCTGATCGCCGTTGAGGCCGAAGACCTTCGGGAAGAAAGCCGGGTCGAGCTTGCCCACCATCACATTGGCGTCGGTCACGGTCAGCGGGCCGTTGCGGCCATAGGCGGTCGGCCCCGGATTGGCCCCGGCGGAATGCGGGCCGACGCGAAAGCGGGTGCCGTCGAACCCCAGAATCGAGCCTCCCCCGGCTGCCACGGTATGAATCTGCATCATCGGCGCGCGCATGCGCACGCCCGCCACTTGCGTATCAAAGGCGCGCTCATACTCCCCGGCATAATGCGACACGTCGGTGGAGGTGCCGCCCATATCGAAGCCGATCATCTTTTGGAAGCCCGCCGACAGGGTCGATTGCACCGCGCCGACGATGCCGCCCGCCGGACCGGACAGGATCGAATCCTTACCCTGGAACAGTTTCGCGTCGGTCAAACCGCCGTTGGACTGCATGAACAACAGCCGCGTACCGCCCAATTCGCCCGCCACTTGATCGACATAGCGGCGCAGAATAGGCGAGAGATAAGCATCGACAACCGTGGTATCGCCGCGCCCAACGAGCTTCATTAGCGGGCTAACCTCGTGGCTGACCGAGACTTGTGTGAAGCCTATTGCCCGCGCCAAGTCCGCCGCCGATTTTTCCTGCGCCGTGTAGCGGTAGCCGTGCATGAAGACGATGGCGCAGGAGCGAATCCCATCGGCGTAGGCGGCTTCCAGTCCAGCTTTCGTCGCCGCCAAATCCAGCGCCTGTTCCACCGTGCCATCGGCGCGCACCCGCTCTTGCGCTTCAATCACCCGCTCATAGAGCAGTTCAGGCAGATGAATATCGAGCGCGAAAATATCGGGCCGATCTTGATAGGCGATGCGCAGCGCATCGCGGAAACCTTGAGTAATCAGCAGAACCGTCCGGTCGCCCTTGCGCTCCAGTAGCGCGTTGGTTGCGACCGTGGTGCCCATTTTCACCGCCGCGATTTTTTCGGCGGGAATGGGCGCGCTGCCCGGCACCTCCAGAAACTCCCGGATCGCCTGAAGCGCGGCGTCGCGGTAGCGTTCGGGATTTTCCGACAGAAGCTTTTTGGTCAGTAAGCGACCATCGGGCCGCCGGGCGACGACATCGGTAAAGGTGCCGCCCCGATCGATCCAAAATTGCCACTGCCCGTTGGAGGTGCCGTCCGGCATGATCTTATTCCTTATTTAGATACCGAGATAAGCGCGACGCACACCGTCGTCAGCCGCAATCTCGGCAGAAGTTCCTGAAAGCGCAACCCGGCCCGTTTGCAACACATAGGCGCGGTCGGCAACATCGAGACATTCGGCCACCCGCTGTTCGACCAGCTTCGGCATGATCCCCTGACTGGGCTCGTCGAGCAACAGCAAGCGCGGCTTGGTCGCCAAGGCGCGCGCTACTTCCAGGCGGCGCTTTTCGAGCGGGGTCAGTTTGACCGCGAGCCGGTCCGCCCGATGGGCAAGGCCGGTCCATTCCAGGGTTTCCATCGCCAGCCTTTTGGCGGCCTTGGTGGTTTTGGCGCGGTTATAGGCCCCGACGGTGACGTTTTCGAGCACCGACATCGAGTCGAAACTGCGCACCACTTGGAACGTCCGCCCGATCCCCGCCGCGCAGCATGCCGCCGCATCGAGCCCGGGAATGTTCTTACCTTCGAACCAAACTTGGCCCGAGGTGGGGGGGCAAGGCCCCGGCGATGACGCTGAACAGGGTGGATCTCCCGTTCGTCGAGAGTGAAGGACACATCGGTATTCGCCGCCAAACCGCCGAACTGCCGACAGATTTTATCCACACGCAAGAGGCTCATGGCGCAACCTTTCGTGAAGCAAGCGGCGTGCGGGACAGAATGCGGCGGCGCTTGAGATCCGCGAATCGCGCAGGTTTACGGACACATCGACCGAGATTTCCAGCGTGATCTGCGGGGGTTGCTGATACAGTTCCTTCACCAACCGGGGCAACCACGTATGAACGATGGTTTCCGATAATCCCAGGCGCACGGTGCCTTTCTGCGATTCGGGGTCGGTAACGGCCATCACCATTTCGTCGCGCAACGCGAGCAGCCGCTCGACATAGTCCAACAGTTCGACGCCCTTCACGGTCAGCGTCGGTCGCCATCCCTCGCGGTTAAACAGCAGGATATTGAGACTATCCTCCAGTTGGGCAATGCGGGCGGAAATCGCGGGCTGGGTGGTGTTCAGCTTGTCCGCCGTGCCGCGAAAGCTACCGAGTTTGGCGACCCAAAAGAAGGTTTCGAGGTTGCGGAAATCGATCACGGGGCCTGTCTTTCTGCCCGTCGCGGGCGGTCGGCGCAAAGGCTAAACCAGCTTTGCCCCAAACAGACCCCCCGCTGGCTATTCCAACAGCGACGATAAAAACTGCTTCAACTCCGGCGTCTGCGGAGAACCGAACACAATATCGGGCGGCCCCATCTCATGCACGCGGCCCTGGTGCATGAAAATCACCCGGTCGGCGACCTTGCGCGCGAAGTTCATCTCGTGCGTTACCATCAGCAAGGTCATCCCCTCCTCCGCAAGGCTTTCGACGACACGCAAGACTTCGCCCACCAGTTCCGGGTCGAGCGCCGAGGTGATTTCATCGCAGAGCAACACCCCCGGCTCCATCGCCAGCGCGCGGGCAATGGCGACGCGCTGCTGTTGGCCGCCGGAAAGCTGATCCGGCATCGCATCGAATTTTTCAGCGAGGCCGACGCGCTCCAATAGTTTGCGCGCCTGGGTGGCTGCGTCCGTCGGGCTGCGCTTTTTCACCAGGCCCGGCGCGAGCATGATGTTCCGCCCCACCGACAGATGGGGGAACAGGTTGAAGCTCTGAAAAATCATCCCGACGCGCTGGCGCAGGTCGCGCATCGCCGGGGCGCTATCGTGAACCAGATCCTTGCCGTCGACCGTTAGCGTGCCATCCTGAAAGATTTCGAGCCCATTGATGCAGCGCAGCAGCGTGCTTTTGCCCGACCCGCTTTTGCCGATGATGGCGATCACCTCGCCGCGCTGAACCGATAGATCGATGCCCTTCAGCACCTCCGTCGGGCCGTAGGATTTGCGCAGGGCCGTGATCTGAATAATGGGGGCTTGATAGGGCGCGGGATCAGCGGCGAGCGACATTGAGTTTCCTTTCAAGCGTCTTGGCATAGAGGCTGATGGGGTAGCACAGCGCGAAATAGAGCAAGGCCACGCAGGAAAAGACCGTGAAGGGCGCGTAGGTGACGTTGGAAATCATGTTCCCGGCGCGCGTTAGCTCGACAAAGCCGACCACCGAGGCCAGCGCCGTGCCCTTAATCACCTGCACCAAAAATCCCACCGTCGGCGGTACGGCGATTTTCAGGGCTTGGGGCAGAATCACATAGCGCAACTGCTCGCCAAAACTAAGCGCAAGGCTTTGCGAGGCCTCCCACTGGCCTTTCGGAATGGCCGCGACGCACCCCCGCCAGATTTCGGTGAGGTAAGCGCTGGTATAAAGCGTTAGCGCCACCGAAACCGAGACCCAAACCGAGGCCTTAATCCCGAACAGCCCCAGGCCGAAATAGGAGAGGAACAATTGCATCAGCAGCGGCGTACCCTGAAAAAGCTGAACGTAGCGGCCAACGAGCCGATCCACCCAGCGCCGCCCACCGAGCCGCGCCACCAGCAGCAAACCCCCGACGAGACCGCCACCGACAAAGGCGATCAGTGACAGCACAATCGTCCAGCGCGCCGCGAGCAGCAGATTGCGGACAATATCCCAGAGCGAAAAATCGACCATGCCGCTAGCTCCCGAAAATAAACTTGGGACCGGCCCAGTTGAGCACGCGCCGCAACCCTCCCGCGAGTAGCAGATAGAGCAGCGTGGCGACGATATACGCTTCGAAGGTACGGAAGTTGCGCGCCTGGATCACATTCGCCGCATAGCTTAACTCTTCCGTGGCGATCTGCCCGCAGACCGCCGAGCCGAGCATAACGATGATGCATTGGCTCACGAGCGCAGGCCACACTCGCTTCAAGGCGGGCGGCAACACGACATAAACGAACACCTGCACCCGGCTGAGGGCAAGGCTGTGCCCCGCTTCGATCTGCCCGCGCGGGGTATTCTCGATCCCGGCACGGATGATCTCGGTGGCATAAGCCCCAAGGTTTAGCACCATCGCAATGATCGAGGCCACTTCCGGCGACAGGCGCACGCCGAGCGACGGTAAGCCGAAGAAAATAAAGAAAAGCTGCACGATGAAGGGGGTATTGCGGATGATCTCCACATAACTCCCCACCAGCCACCGCAGCCAAACCGGCCCACTGGCGCGCGCCCAGGCGCAGGCAATGCCAAGGATCAAACCGATGAACATGGCAATCGCCGTCAGCCCGATCGTCCAGGCAACGCCCTTCAGCAAAAACGGCCATTGGCTGAGAATGGCCCAGAAATTCAGGTCAATCTGCATGGAAACCCCAACGGTCAGGGCCGAAAAAGGGACGGGTGTGAGACCCCGTCCCGGCATTAGCCTATTCGGTAAGCGGTAAATCACCCGCTGGGCGGCCCAGCCATTTTTGCGCCAGCTTATCCAGCGTGCCGTCTTTCTTGGCGGCGAGAATGATTTCATTCACCTTACTGCGTAAGGCGGTTTCGCCCTTGGCAACACCGATAAAATTGGGGCTATCCTTAATCAGCAGCTTATATTCCACGCCAAGGGACGGATTTTTCTGAATAATCAGCCCGGCGTTGGAAACGCTGGTGGCGATCACCTGGGTTTGCCCGGCAACGAAGGCGGAGGTTGCCGCCGCCTGATCCTCGTAGCGTTTGAAATCCATGCTGGCGGGGCCGACCTTCATCAACTCCTGCTCTTCCATCGCGCCCTTAGCGACGGCGATGGTTTTACCGCCGAGATCATCGAAGCTTTTAATCGCCAAACTCTTCGGCGCATAAACCGCTTGAAAGAACGGCGCATAGGCGTGGGTGAAATCGATCACCTTCTCGCGCTCCGGGTTTTTCCCCAAGG